>JAGLQA010000304.1 GCA_023137075.1 Candidatus Aminicenantota bacterium | reverse complement strand
GAGAGCAGCAGCGGCAGTAACCAGTTTTATTTAAAGGTCTATGGCCGCGAAAACCAACCCTGCCCAACCTGCAGCACCCTTATCAAACAGATAAGGATCAATGCCCGCAGTTCCCACTTCTGCCCCCGCTGCCAGCCTGTAATTGCCTGACCAGGTTCAGGACATAGTCCATTTCCCTGCCAAAGGCATTTATTCTATCCTCGACCGGTAAACTTGATCTTACCAAAGTAATGAGCGTCCCGGTAATGTCTGTCCTCATATATCGTAACGGTCATCCTTTTTCCACAGATGGCGCTATCTTTAACAATTCGAACGGGAATATTAATGATCTGAAAACGTATAGAGCCGTAAAAAATATTTATTTTTTTGACGGTGGATCAGAGTTTGCGAATCGTTCTATAAATGCCGCGTAATCCCGGAAATAGAAGGCAGTGGTATTTTCATCTATCACTTCTGTCGTATAGATTCCGGCCGCATCTTCCGTCAACATCCGTTCCCGGTCTGCCGGGTCGCTAAAGGTGACCACAAGTTTATCTAAAAAAACATCCGTTTTTTCAAAGTTACATCTTTTCGCCAATACCCGGACCAGGCCGGCGTAAAATATTTTTTCAATACTGTCGGGCATCCGCCCGTAGCGGTCGTTGATTTCGGCTCGCAATTCATCGATCTGCTCCGGTTCCTCCGCTTCGAGTATCTTCCGGTAAAAACCGATCCGTTCGGCACTGTCTTTGATATAACCGGGATCGATGGAATAGGAGAAATTGATGCTGACCCCGGCTTCCTCTCTCTTCTCTTTTTCACCCTTTAACTCTTTTATGGTGTTATTTAACAGGCGGTGATAGTAATCAAAACCTAAAGCCTCGATATGGCCATGCTGTTTATTGCCTAAAAGCGAACCGGCTCCCCGTAATTTCAGGTCAAACTCAGCCAGTTTATAACCGCTGCCTAAATCGGCGAATTCCCGGATCGCATCGAGACGGGACCTGGCTTTATCGCTAACACTCATCGACTGTACTAAGAAGTAAGCATAGGCTTGCCGGTTTCCCCTGCCGATCCTGCCTCGCAGTTGGTAGAGCTGGGTCAACCCGAACCGGTCCGCGTCTACCACTATCAGGGTATTGACGTCCGGGATATCGATGCCGTTTTCAATGATAGTGGTGGATAATAATACCCTGAACTTCTTTTCGATAAAATCCATTAGATTCTTTTCGATCTCTTCGTTTTTCATCCGGGCATGAAGAACCGCCACCGGTATGCCGGGCAGCCATTTTTGCAAATCCTCTTTAAAGGTGTAAATTTTATTTATATTATTATAAACGATAAAAACCAATCCCTGCCGCTCCATCTCGTTTAACACGGCGGAGGTTAGAATCTCCCGGGAAAAATAACCGACATAATTCTTAATTGCCAGCCTGCCGATGGGCGGGGTGTGAATGGTTGAGATATCCTGGAGTCCGGCCATGGAGAGTGAAAGGGTGCGGGGAATAGGTGTGGCCGAAAGGGAGAGCACATCGATATCTTCCCGGCTCTTCTTCAACTTCTCTTTCTGAAAAACACCGAACCGCTGCTCCTCATCGATGATGTAGAGTCCCGGTTTTTTAAATTTCAGACCTTTCGTGAGCAGGGCGTGGGTGCCGATGACAATATCGACCCTGCCGGCCTCAAGGTCCCGGTATATGATTTTTTTCTCCCGCTGCGAAACCATCCGCGACAACAAAACAATGCTGATGGGAAAGGGGGCAAAACGTTTTTTGAAGGTGGTGTAATGCTGGTAGGCCAGGATGGTGGTGGGGCATAGGAAAACCACTTGATTACCGCCGGTCACCACCCGGAGCGCCGCCCGGATGGCCACTTCGGTTTTGCCGAAGCTGACATCCCCGCATATCAACCGGTCCGTGGGATATTCCGCTTCCAGGTCGGCCAGTGTATCTTTTATGGCCCGCTTCTGGTCACCTGTTTCCACGTATTGGAAGCCCGCTTCTAATTTACCTTCCCATTCGCTGTCTTTAAAGTAGGCGGTCCCTTTAATCGATTTCCTCAGGGCATAGAGTTCCAGTAATTCCCGGGCAAAGGTGATAATGCTTTTTTGGGCCCGTTTCTGTTTCATTGCCCAGCTCTGACCTCCCATCTTATCCAACCGGGCGGTTACTCCTTCAAAGGCGGCATACTTACTCAGGTAATCGAGTTCATAAACCGGCACGTAGAGAAATTCCCGGTTCAGGTATTCGATCTTGAGAAATTCGCTCACCTCATCATCAAAGGTCAACCGCTTGAAACCGGTAAATTTTCCTATGCCGTGTTTCCGGTGTACCACAAAATCATTCACCGCGATTTCCCGCACTAAGTTGTCGGATTTTGATTCCCCTGGTTTATCGGCTTTCTCAAGTTTGTCAAATTTCTCGAAAAATTGGTAGCCGCGGTCGGTTAAAAAGAGACATAAGGTTTTGTTGTTTTCAAAGGAGAGGGGAATTTGCGTATTCATAATAGTAAAATGAGAGAAATTCTCTCGCAAATTCCCTTCGAGATTTTTGTCCCGGGAAAAAACTAAGAGCTTATATCCCTTGTTCTCGATTTTATCTTTTATAACACTGATATCGCCATAATTAAAACCGGAGATATCCCGGGGCAATTTTTCCAATTCCCCGGTTCCCGAAATGTTATCATAGGTTTCATTGATGCTGAGCACCTCTTGCCGGTCAAAAGGGAAAGTAAATATCCGGGTGACGCCTTCTATTTTTTCTTCTTTTTCCAGTGCGATTGTTTGTATCTTTTTATAATGTTCTAAGAGTTTGGCGAACTCCTCCTTGATCTTTCGTTTATCGGAAACTATTATTTTGATATCGTCTAACAGGTCCGTAAAGTCGTGCATCCTTTTCTTTGCGCTGTTAAAATAGTCGCGGCAGTTGGCATAATCGACAAAAAACCGGGCCAGGGGAAACAGTACCCCTTCGATTTGTTTGATTGATTTTTGGGTGCCCGGATCGAATAACCGGATGGAGACGATTCGGTCGCCTTCTATCTCAACCCGCGCCGGGCTGTGGCTGTCGATAGGAAAAACATCCACGATGCTCCCCCGCCAGGCCACATCTCCTTTACCTTCCACGATATTCCGCGCCCGGTAGCCCATTTCGAAAAGTTTCCCGGTAAAGTCATCCCGGTCTATCTCTTCCCCCACACCCGCCTTCAGGAAAAAATCATCCCACTGCGCTTTTGCCTCGATTTTGATATTTAATGCCGAAAGGGTGGTAATGACAATCGACCTTGCTCCCTTTAACAACCCGGAGATTAGTTTAACTTTGTGAATGACGGCATTCAGATTGCTGCTGTTATTGATATAGGGGTCTTCGAAGGGGGTCGTATAGAAACATATATCCACATCCCGCACCGCGAGAAAGTTAAGCCATTGTTTCAGTTTTTCCTTTTTTTCCCTTAAATTCTCATTTTCGCCCACGATCCAGAGGATATTCGTTTGCGCAGCGGCGCAGGTACCGGCAACTACTAATTCGATCAAGTCCCGGTCGATATTATTCAGGTCGCGGGTGGAACCGGATGTTAATGTATTTATAAGCTCCTGGCTAAAGACTTTTTCTAACATGGTATCACATTTTGTAATAATTTACGATCATCGATAACAGCGAATTGAGTTATTATACCACGTTTACTGCGATCAGAAAATGAACGAACAAAAAAACCGGCAATTCTTTTCCTGAATTTCAAAACAGGTAGAGACGCAAAATTTTGCGCCTCTACGGTTCTAATGATGAAAAGTTCTCCGGGTGTTCTTTAATAAAAAATCAAATGAGCCGGAACAAAACAGGTTTACACCGGTCATTCCCCCCGGGCCAGGATGGTGAGACGGCTAACTGGTATTCACCGGGCAAAAACATTAACATCAGGGTATCGGTTCGTCGGGTTCGTCCGATTTGTTATCATCGACCCCTCGAGGCTGAACTTCCAGAACCTCTGCCATCTTGACTTCAAGCTTTTCATACATTTTTTTTTCTTCAAACTTTTCTTGCTCTTGTATCTTTGCCATTTCTGACCTCCTTTATTCTAACTTTTATTAATGTTACAACATACATTTTAAAAACCTTAGGCTCCGCTGAGCACTGCTGCCGATCATCCGACCTTTCGTTTTGTCAAACGATCTGCCCCTATTATAAACCGGTCTAAAGGCTGCCGATATAAAAATAGTCCCAAAAATTATTAATATCGTACCAAATCGCACGGTTCCGGACCGCCGGAACTTTCCGAAGCCTGGAAAGTTGAGGGAAGTTGATGAAATTTTTCTTTAAAACATTTGGTGAAATAGGCGCTGCTGGAGAACCCGACCTCGAAGGCAACTTCGGTGACATTGCCGAAATTGGCCTTCAATAATTGAGCGGCCCGTTCGAGACGATAGGACTGGATAAATTGATTCGGCGTCTGCCCGGTTAGAGCTTCTATCTTACGGAACAAGGTGGTGCGTCCCATGTAGAGTTTTTTACACAATTGATCGATATTAAGTTCCGGGTCCGATAGATTTTTCTCAAGCGTATCCTGGAATTCTTTAAGAAAGGATTCATCGATGGAAGATACCGAAATCTCGGCAGGCAGCAGCATTTTCCGGCGCTGTATTTTTTTCTGCAGTTGGCGGCGCAGATCGATGAGGTTGCGGATCCGGGTGAGTAATATCTTCGTGTTGAAGGGTTTGGTGATATAATCATCGGCCCCGGTTTCCAGGCCGCGGATGATATTTTCCTCCGCTGCCTTGGCCGTCAACAGAATAATCGGGATATGACTGGTCTCGATATCATTTTTCAAAATATGGCACAATTCATAACCATCGGTTTTAGGCATCATCACATCGCTGACAATAAGATCCGGTAAAATCTCCTTCGCTTTCCCGATACCGGCCTGTCCGTCCTTTGCTTCGGCTACCACAAAGTGGGGTTCAAGGGAGGAGCGTATGTAATGGCGCACATCGGCGTTATCGTCTACTACAAGAACAACACTCTTTTGCCGGGGTTCAAGTTCTTTATCGCTGTCTTTCCCGGGGGGTTCTATTTCATCCGCCTCAACGTTTTCAACCTCTTCTTCCTCTACCATATAAGGGGCGGGAATCGTCCGGATTTTACGGCGGCCGGCCGGGACTTCGGAAGATGTCACAATGTCGGAGGGCTTGAGGTGCTCTTTGCCCAGGGGCAGGAAAACAACAAATTCCGTGCCGCCGGTTTCCTCTTTCCGGCTGTGGACTTCGATTTTACCCTGGTGGAGTTCGACCAGTTCCCTGGTTAAGGCGAGCCCGATCCCGGTACCTTCATAATAGTGGTTCCCGGAGTTTGGACCGGGGCTTTCCACCCGGAAGAAACGGTCGAAAATACGGTGTAATTGATCATTGGGGATCCCGATACCACTGTCACGAACCGTAATCTCTACGAAAGGGGGATTCCTTTTCAGCGAAAGGGAAATTTGCCCCCCGGCGGGAGTAAACTTTATGGCGTTGCTCAGAAGGTTGCAGATAACCTGTTCGATCTTTTCGGTATCGAAATAAAGCGTAATGTGCCCCTCCCCGGTATGAAACTTCAACTCTAATTTTTCGCGGGCAGCCAGTGACTCAAAGGAGAACAGTATCCCTTTTAAGAAGGGAATAACATCTTGAGGAGCGGCTTGCAGTTTCATTTTACCGCTGTCGATTTTCGATAGGTCTAGTAACTGGTTGATCAGGGTAAGCAGACGCTGTGAATTGCGCAGCATGACGAATAATTGTTTCTGTTGTTCTTTACCGCGACTTTTAGTAAGCATCTGCTCCATGGGGCCCATAATCAACGTCAGCGGCGTGCGGAATTCGTGGGAAATGTTTGCAAAAAAACGGGATTTCACCTGGTCCATATCTTTCAGTTTTTCCGATTGCTCCTTTAACTGCCGGTTCTTATCGTTGATCTCCTTTGTTCGCAGCTTTACGACCTGTTCCAATTTTTGCTTCTCCCGTTCAAGTTTAGCGGAGCGCCATTTGACGACCAGGAATATAAAAATCAGGCCGGTCAACACATAAAGCAAAACAGCCCACCAGGTTTTAGTCCAGGGCGGCAAAACTCTGAATTGAAAAGTTGCTTCCTTGCTTACCATTCCGTACGCATTTTTTGCCTGCACGCGGAACCTGTATTCCCGGGAATCAAGATTGGTATAGTCCTTTCGCGTCTCCGGGGTAAAGGCAGACCAATCCTTATCATATCCTTCAAGAAAGCAGCGGTAACGCGTCAACGATTCACCTGCAAAAGAAGGTGCGGCAAATTCAAAACGGATATTTCGATTTTCATAATCGATAACCGGAATTCGCTTTTTAGATTTATCGGCAGTGCCGATCCTATTTGATTTTGTATACCCATCAAAATAGAGTTTTCCGTTAACCAGTACCTTGCGAACCAGGCTGGAAAAGTCCTGTCCCGGCTTGCTTTTTACCCTGCCGTCGTAACGTATTAGGCCGGCGTGGCCGGCAAACCAGGTGGTATTTCCATCGGGCTCGGAATATATCGCGTTGACCTGGGAGGAGGGAATCCGGCAAACGGGTGACGGGTTTACGGCATAGGAGCCATCGGCCTGCGGGAAAGCCTGGAAATTTTTAGATAATGAATGGAACCAGATGTTGTTGTTTTTATCTTCCACGACACGAAACACCCCGCGAGAACCGCCCGAGAATTCATCTCCTAAGGTGGAATCGGGGATAAAAACCTCTCTTCTTTCATCAAAACGGTATATTCCATTTTTAGCAGCCGCAAACATCACATGGCCGGCAGCCCGGCAAACATGCACTTCCCCGCGAGGTAGACCATGGGGAAAATCGTACGCGCGCACCATCGGGTCATGAATGTCTCCGGGAGACCGGAAATCCACCTTTAAAATCCCCTGGGTGAGAGTACCCAACCACAGGTTCCCTTTTTCGTCTTCAACGATGGTTCTTATTTCGTACCGGGTATTCTCAATTCTACTTTCCTCTACCCATCGCCCTTCTTCGTGCTTCGAGGATAAGGCGACCAACCCGGTATGGGTCCCGGCCCAGATACGGCCCGGGAACACCCTGGATTGCAGCAAAACAAAGGATTGGTCTTCAATCACCTTCTCCAGGTTATTGTTTTGCGTATCAACCTGGGAAACCCCCTCATTTGTCGCAGCGAGCAGGTAGTCACCGATAGAGATGATCCCCCAGCACTCCCCGATAATGCTGCGAACCGGAAAAAATTGGCCGGAAGCGGAAAGGTAATATAATCCTGCTTCGGTTCCGGCATATAGTATATTTTGGTGCTTAACCACTGCCCGAACCGCCCCGGGCAGACCGCTTCGCTGATCGTAAGTGGAAAGGGGTGAGGCGTATTCGATCTTTGCCGTGCCTTTCGACAGGGCCAACCAAAGGTTTCCCCGGTAATCTTCGAAAACATACTTCACATTGTCATTCTGTAAGCCGGATTCACCGGTGAAACGATCTTTCAATTTTCCCCGGGAATCGATGATAACAAGACCACCCCGGCGCGTTGCCAGCGCGAAATCACCCTTTGATGCGGAGAGCCGTATACCCTGATATAATTCATTAGCCTCCAGGAACGCATCCGCTTCCGTGGCAAAGGGTGTCATTGTTTTTCCGTCAAATATATAGAAACCGGCCGACCTGGTGCCGATCAGCAGTTTTTGTTCATCGTAAGGAACGATCATGGCGATTGCTTTTTTGGCGAATATCTCACCACCGGGAACGGTCCGGATGGAATCGCCGGTCATTTTCCTGAGCCCGGTTTTTCCCTCGCCGACATATAATTCACCGTCACAGGTGAAGGAACTATAAAAAGAGTCGTCTTCAGGCTGCCATACATCCATTTGCCGGGAACCGGGGCGCCAGCGGAACAAAAATTTAGAAGCCCTGAAATAGACTCCTTCTTTTGTCGCGTGGGTGCGCCATACCCGGGAGAAGTTTTTGTGTTTCTCCGCTAAATGGCGGCATAATGACACATAGGTCAATGTTCCCTTCGCATCCGGGGACAGGTACCCGATTTCGTTGTAACCACCGATATAGATGATTCCATCATTAGTAACGGCCATGGAGCGAACCGTCTTATTCGGTATGTTAATGGACCGCCAGGAAACCCCATCGTATTCCAACAAACAGGAGGTATTGCCCACGTAAATGATACCGCGGTTATCTTGCGTGATTGACCAGTTCTGGTTGTGAGCGCCATAGTCCTCGTGGGTATAATTTTTAAAATATTTTGAGCCGGCATCCCGGCCAAAAATAGGCTGCGATGTCACGAAAAACAGCCCATGAAGGATTAGGGCTATCATAAGGAAAAGGGTGATTTTTTTTGAATTGATAAAAACTTTTGTTATTAAAGGCATAATATTTGATTTCCCGGTTTGTGATTTCTCATAATTTCCGTTTTTTCGTCACTGAAATCAAATGTAACATAATCGAAAAAAAAAAACAATACCGGGTTTTGCGAGTTTGATGGAAAATTTGGGGACACGCCAATTTATAGTAATTTTAGCTAAAATGTGGTAAAATCACAAATACTATAGTAAGTATACAATGTCTAAACAAAAAAAGAGCATAGCAAATCTAATTTCGTCCACTTATATCGCAATTATTATCGTTTTAACCATCATCCTCGGTTCCTTCTTCATAATCAATAGATGCTTTGATTTTTACGAAAACACAAAAAATATCGAGGATGAATATATCACCCAACAGGTTCATCTTATTCGCCTGAAATTGAATGAGATCATCAACGACATCGCTTACAACAAAACTCTGGCAGAAAAGAGATTGAAAGAAAAAATAAAAGCAAGAGTTTACGAAGCTCACCGGGTGGCTTCTAAAATCTTTCAACAAAATAAAAACAGCAAATCTCCGGAAATCATTAAAGAGATGGTCAAAGAGACCCTGCGCCTCCTGGAATTCAACAACGGCAGGGGGTATTACTTTATCAAAGATATTAACAATAATCCGGTCTTATATCCACCGGACAGGAATGCCGAAGACAGCCAACCCACAAAAAAAGACCCTATACGGAAGTATATCGAGCTCGTAAAGGCTAAAGGGGAAGGTTTTGCCGCTTATGATTGGTATAAACCGGGGCAGAATAAAAAAAAAAACAAAAAAGTCACCTATGTCAAGCTTTTTGAACCTTTCAACTGGATAATCGGAACCGGGGAATACTTAGATGAAGTGGAAAAAGAAACCCGGAAAAGTGCGGCCTGGAGGATTGAAACGTTAAAGTTCGGCAAACAGAGCAAGTACAGCATCTTTGCCTTGCAAATGGAACATCACGATACCGCTTACCGGATCGACAAAGTACTCATTCCCCCGAAAGATTCGACAGGCACCGACGAAAATCTATCCGATATTTTTGCGGGTAAAAAAGGCAATCACATTTCCCGTGAACTCCTGAGAACGATAAACGAGGCGGGTGAAGGATCAATTAATATCAAATTGAAAGATCGAACCGGTAAACCTTACCCGAAAAAAATCATCTACATTAAGTTATACCCGGAGTGGAATTGGGTTCTTGGAGCTGGTTTTTATCCGGCCGAATTCCAGGAAACGATTATCGACGAACGGAAAAGACTGGCAAAAGATATACGGATAGAAATATTTTTAATTATTGCCATCCTGGGGGTGGTACTGCTTCTGGCTGTAATAATCTCGAATTTCTTCTCTAAGAAAATAAAAAAAGAGTTCAATATCTTTGCAAAACTTCTTAAAGAATCGGCTAAGAAAAATAAACTACTAGACAAAAATCAATTAAACGTGGCTGAATTCCAGGAATTAGCGGATTCGGCCAACCAGATGATAACCGATAAAAAAAAGGGAGAAGAAGCTCTCTTGTCCGCTAAAGAAATCGCCGAAGCAGCCACACGATCGAAATCGGCATTTTTAGCCAACATGAGCCACGAAATACGTACCCCGATGAATGCCATCGTCGGCATGAGCGATCTTCTTTATCAAACCGATA
Source organism: Candidatus Aminicenantota bacterium (assembly GCA_023137075.1). Classification (GTDB taxonomy): domain Bacteria; phylum Acidobacteriota; class Aminicenantia; order UBA2199; family UBA2199; genus JAGLQA01. The sequence continues at coordinate 2,397 of JAGLQA010000304.1, read as the reverse complement.
TTACCGAAGACCAGGTTGAATATATTGATATCATCAATTCATCTTCGAAAAAAATGCTCACCATCATAAACGATATCCTGGATTTCTCAAAAATTGAAGCCGGCAAATTTGACCTGGATGCGGTTACCTTCAATCTCAGGGAGGTAGTGGAAGAGGTCTCCGATATTGTGGCCATCGAAGCTCATAAAAAGAACCTGGAACTGGTCATATTTCTCGAACCCGATATGCCCATAGAATTGATAGGTGACCCTTCCCGTCTTCATCAAATCCTTCTCAACCTGGTCAATAACGCCATAAAATTTACAGAAGAGGGAGAAATCGTCATATCGGTTCAAAAGGAGGAAGAACGGGACAACTACGTAAAGCTCCTGTTAAAAGTAAAAGACACGGGAATCGGTATCTCGGTGGCAAACAAGCAAAAATTGTTCACCTCTTTTTCACAAATCGATACCACCACGATCCGGAAAAAGGGCGGAACAGGCCTTGGGCTTGCCATCTCAAAAAAATTAACCGAGTTGATGAAAGGAGAGATTGGGGTAGATAGCCGGGAAGGTATGGGATCAACCTTCTGGTTTACCGCCACTTTTGAAAAAGCCGAGGCAGTACACAAGAAAGAGCGGGGATTCTTACCCGGGTTTAAAGATTTGAGGATTCTCATTGTTGATGATAACGAGACCAATCGCCTCACACTGAGAAGTTACCTGAGAACCTGGGGAAGTAGATGTTATTGTTTCGAGCACGGCAAAGAAGCAATCAAAAAAATGCAAAACGAAGCAACCAGAGGTAGGCCCTTCCATATTGCTTTACTCGATTTTCGGATGCCCGGTCTTTCAGGTGAACAAATAGCCGCAATCATAAAAAAGGATGCCGAAATAAAAGATACTACATTGATTCTGCTATCTCCCTGCAACATTCATAAAAACATGGAAGAATTGCACCAATCCGGTTTCGACGCTCTCCTGAACAAGCCGGTCAAGCAATCCCAATTGTTCAATTGTATTGCCAGGGTAATGGATTTTGACCACCATATCGAGCAGATAACAAAAAATCGTATCACGATAAGAACAGCGTTAAAGGGAAAGACAAATCAACTGCTCAATATCCTGTTGGTTGAGGACAATATATTCAACCAAAAAGTAGTGATCTATAATCTGAGAAGATTCGGGCATCACATCGAAATCGCGGAGAACGGCAAAATTGCAGTGGAAAAATTTAAAAAGAATACCTATGACCTTGTTTTGATGGATGTGCAAATGCCTGAAATGGACGGGTATGAAGCCACCCGGATCATTCGCCGTATAGAAAAGGAAGTAAGTGTAAAGAGTGGCGATGAATGTCACACCCCCATTATTGCCATGACGGCAAATGCCATGAAAGAGGATGAGGCAAAATCCTTAAACTCAGGGATGGATGTTCATCTCAGTAAGCCTTTTAACTCGGAAAAATTCCTGAAAACGATTAATAAGATTATCAACATGAACAAATCCCGGTTGAAAACCTGTAAAAAAAAAGAAGGAGAAGACAAAGATGGATAACCGGAAGAGAACTCCGAATATAAACGCCCTGCTGCAAAAAATAACGGAATACATGGAAGAAATGCCCTCCGGTGAGAATGACAAGGTGGACTGGGAAGAACTGGCTGAAAGGAAAAAAACCGCGCAGCGAGCATTAACCCTGCTAAACGAAACGCTAAAAAAGCAAGGAAGCAAGCCAAAAAGTTGGCCAAAATGATGGTTGATACTTATTATTTTTTGTATTCCGAAACAATATGAATAGTTTGAACGTATGTTATTAATAAAAAAACGCACGATGAAAAACGACAAATTGATTAAGGAAAAAATCAGAATAGCTGCTGTGCTGCTGATTGTATACGCCGCTTTCATGGTCCAGCAGGTGATGCTTAATCCGGTTTTATGCTATAAAGCCGATGGATCCGTGGACTTAGAAGCGGCATACTGGGGCTTTCAATGCGAATGCAAAGATGAGAATCAGGGCAGCGAATGTAACGACAAAAATCATAACCATACGGATAAAAACATAAACCCTTCAGGGAATGGAGACAAAGACGGCAAATGCGTCGGGGCAGAGTGCTGTTACGATGTACCGCTCAAGACCGGTTTACTAATAAGAGAATCTAATTCTATTTTCCCGGGCTTCACCCTCATCGAATTGCACCCGGTTCATGATGGAGAAAAAATACACCTGCCCAATCCCTATACCGGTTTTCCCGAACAAATCCCCTTAAATAAATTTATTAACCGGTTCCCTTTCCCCAGCGGCGCCGTAATCCTGCGCTGTTGATCTTCCCTTTTTAATTCCAAAACCCTTGCCTCCCCACCTTTTTGTAAAAAGGTGGGGTGGCAAGTTTTTTTATAAATCCAAAAAAACGGAGGATCA
>JAGLQA010000303.1 GCA_023137075.1 Candidatus Aminicenantota bacterium | reverse complement strand
GGTGCCGGGTTTTCCGTTGTGTAAAGGTTTTGCAGGTAGGTTTTGATCTCCGTGGTGGAAGAACCGATTGTGTCGGTATAACCGGTTATTACGGTAAATCCTTTCTTGGTTTTCCACTGGATGAAGGGCTGCAGTTGGGATTCAAACATCCGGTCCGCGACAATCACATACTTGACCGGGTATTTTGTCAGGTCGGCCCTGAGATAATCGCTCCTGTCGTGGTTCAGTATCTGCCTGAAAACCGGTTCGAAGAAGAAGGATGCGTAACGTTTCTGCATCTTGCGGGTTTTCGTCCAGTTTGCGTTTTTAAAGGCGATCCGCACCGTAACGCTCTTGTAAACCAGGGCCCTGTTTTCAGTGGGATAGTATTCCACCGGTGAAATAGCGATTCTACCTAAGCGAGTGGCACGCATTGTGCCTAATACTTCCGTTGTCACTAAAGGTAAGGCGTATTTGCCCGGTCTTTTGTAGATTTCCCGGTTAATCTTAAAGGGCACCGTCCGGGGATCGACCGACTTGGACAGCGGCGGTTGGACGGGCATTAACACTCCCGGTAAAGTAACTTCTTTCGTTTTGAAATCGATTACTTTGGCTGTGAGTTTACAGCCGAAGGGAATGGAAATGAGTTCCGTGGCAATCGGCAGGCTCGGTTCTCCAACCTTGAAGGACCTGGAAAAATTCGGTACCCTGGGCAGGATGAAAGTGCCTTTTTTCGTGGCAACGCGGATGTAATCGACCTTGCCGATATCCATTCTTACAATCATACCCTTTTCATTCTGGTCCACAAGGGTAATACCGGAATTGCCATTGCCTATTTTGGCCGAACTAATGACCGGGCCGGCGGAAGCTGCACCGCCATTTGCCGATCCGGCAACACCGACCAGCAGGACTGAGCCGGCGACAATAAAGAGAAACACTGTGAAAAGTTTAAGAAATTGTTTCATTAAGAACCTCCTGTTTTTTTATAGTAGTTAACATAACATTTTAACTTAGAATATCGTTAAAACAATAGATCAAAGGTTCTATTTTTGGGTGTATGTATGCCCTGCCTGAATACAACTAAAGTCCTATTGAGGTACTTACTCTTTTATTCCATTTAAGAATAATATCTTGCCGGTTCAGGACAAAACTTTTAAATTATAGTAAAAGTGTCGTCTCAGATTCGTACCGAGCCGCTTTTCAACAGGTCGATTTTTTTATCTTTATACCGCCAGACTCCCACGGTGTGTTCCCTGCTGTCCGGGTCGAATTCCGTTCTAACAAAGGTGCAATCTCGCTTGTTTATCCAGGCGCCGGTGTTTACGTAAATTTGCGGCCCCTTGCCGAACTCGTGGATTTGGAACTTCCAGTGGTGGGTGTGCCCAAAAAGCAATATCCCAGGTTTCTCCTTTTTTAGTACGAATTCTACGGCACTCTTCAGTTTAAATAAATTATTTATTAAAGCATGATAGGCTGAACCGCAGTCCGGGTGCAATTTCTCCCAGTCGCTGAATATCCGGACAAAATGATCCTCTATTTCTTCCCATTTAACCAGGCCCGGGATCCCGTCGAGACCGTCCATTTTTTCGCCATCCTGACCGGCAAAAATTTCGTTGGAATGGAAAATCTCAAAGGTATCGATTATTATTTTGTCGATTTCCTCTGCTATAGAGGCAGCTTTCTCTTCGTTAAAAGCCGATGTGTACCTTTTTATTATAGCATCCCATAGGAAATCGAAAAAACCGTACTCCCTTCCCTTTTGGGCCTCGAATTGGACATTTAACCGGGTGATATAGAATCCAAAAGGAAGCATACTCGCAGTAAACCCGGTCCCGTCTATCCAGGGGGCGTTAAAAAGGGTGTATCTATGACCGTGTTCCGCGAGAATTCCGTCATCGGTCTTATAGGCCCCAACTCCCTGGCTGCCGATGTATCTTATCCCCGGGAAAATATTTTTTATGATCTCCTTACCTGGTTCTTTCGTACCGAGAAAATCGTGGTTACCGGTCACATAGGTGAGTTTCCCGGTTTTTGCCAGTATTTTCAGGTTTTCTATAACAGGTTTGTTTTGCGATGCATTGGCGATGGCTGCAAACTGGTTTTCCGGAGGGGATTCGAAAGGGCTTTTATTTGCCGGTACTACCCATTCGTCGAAAAGATCGCCTAAGATAATCACCTCATCGATAGTAGCATCCGTAAGAATATAATTCTTAAGTAGATCGGCCAGCATTTCCGGCCGGTGTTGGTTCGGCTGGTCTTTATCCAAGAACCAGCCGTAGGCATAGGGAGGCGGCGGATCACCGCTTATTGTACTTCGTTTGTCTCCCAGGTGGATATCGCTTATAAAAACGCGTTTAATAGTTTTGTTTACCTGTGTCATTTAGATCTCCTTTTTGATATTTTACAATAGTTGGTTAAAAAAACAGGATGAATGTGTAATTCTTTCTCCATAGTTGAATATTAGATAAAAGATGAGAGAATGTCAAGAACCGGGCCAAAACCCTTGCGGGAGGATATTTAGCACGGCGGAAATCAAAATTGCCCCACTGCCGGTATCAGGTAGTTGAACAGTTTATTTTATGGCAGCGGCGAATTGGTTAATTTGATCTCCTTTGATCTTTGAAATACTATCGGTAACTCCGGCCACTTTTTTGACAATGGCCTTTTCTAAAAAATTCATCATATAGAAGTTGAACTCTCCTCCGAATAAACCGGCGGCACCATTGTTCTGATTTTTCATTAAGATCGTGTAAATATCCCTGATTCTTGACAGGTATGAAGAAAATATGTTACCGTATGCGCCTATGAAGAAACATTTACCGCTTCTCGTTAATGCTGAAGTTCTGGAAGCTGAAAAACGAATCCGCCGGTTTATCCGGGAAACACCTCTGGAATATTCCCCTTACCTGAGTCGATTGGCCGATTGTCATGTCTATCTCAAATTGGAAAATTTACAATTGACCGGTTCATTCAAGTATCGCGGCGCTGTCAATAAGATTCTCTCCCTGACCGGGCCGGAACAAAAAAAAGGAATCATTACCTCATCTTCAGGTAACCATGGGGCGGCGTTCACCTATGCCGCAAAAAATTTGGGCTGCAAGGGGACGCTCTATTTGCCGGAAAATATCTCCCCGGCCAAGCTGGAACCCATTCAATTGTACGGCGCTGAAGATATTGTTTTTTACGGCACCGATGTTTGTGATACGGAAAAATTCGCCCGGCAAGCGGCCGAAAATAAAGGCTACCTCTACATATCTGCTTATAACGACGCGAAAATTATCGGCGGCCAGGGAACCATCGCAGTCGAATTAATGCGGCAAATGAAGCATATGGACGCTGTTTTTGTCCCCATCGGCGGAGGCGGGTTGATGTCGGGTATTTCCGGTTATTTGAAAACAGCTGCGTCTTGCGTGAAGATAATCGGCTGCCAACCTGAGAATTCTCCCGTGATGGCCGAGTCGATTAAAGCCGGCCGTATAATCGAGATGGTATCCAAACCCACATTGGCCGATGGATCTGCCGGTGGAATCGAACCGGATTCCATAACCTTTGCGGTATGCCGGGAATACGTCGATGAGTACGTACTGGTATCGGAAGCGCAATTGGAAGAGGCGCTCAAGCTGTCTTTGGAGAAAAACCATATGTTGATCGAAGGGGCGGCGGCTCTCTCTATCGCTGCCTTTCTGAAGACAAAAGAGCAGTATAAGGATAACGAGGTCGTGCTTATTATCAGTGGAAGAAAAATATCCATCGATAACTTAAGGAAAATCTTGTGCTGAACAAATGGAAAGAATCGAAAAAAATTTGATCGAAAATTGACTTTGAAATCTAAATGTAGTTCAATGAGAGCCTTAAGCGGAGGTTGTATCAGGATTTAATATTGGAGGTTAAATTGAAAAAAAAAACGTTATTAATGATCGGTTTGTTTTTTGTGATGTCGCTTTTCTCCTTTACTTCCGATCTCCATTTTAAAGGTATGATTCAGACCTGGTTTTCCGTGGCGGAGCAGCCCCATGGAGAGAGCAGCGATTATGGCTTTACCTTTCGCAGGGTACGCTTCAAACCCTACGGTTCCTTTTCCAAAAATATCCGGTGGCTTCTCCAGGTGGGGTGGGACCGGAATTCGGCCCTCCTCCTTGACGCCTATATCGACTTTACTATTTCGAAAGCCTTCCGGATCAGGATCGGCCAATTCCCCGCCCCGGGCAGCATTTCCGGTACTCTGTCATCCTCGGGAAAACTCGACTTCCTGGAACGGGCCTTAGTTACCCAGAAGTGGGGTGGTTTTAATAAGTTTACCGGTTACCGCGCATTGGGGATACAGTTTCACGGTGATTTATTAGGAGAAAAGCTCTATTACGCGGTAATGGCTGCCAATCAGGATACGGCCGAACCTTTTATCCCACGTTTGAAATCTTCTGAGTATGAAAACAAAAGCAACGGCGCCCGGTTGTGGGCGCGATTAGAGGCCGGACCGGTACCGGGATTGCGCATCGGCACTTTTTTCGGAACAACAAAGGAGACCGGTACCTTACTCCGGAAAAGTAGTTACGGCGCCCACCTGTTTTTTGTAAAAAAAGGTCTCAATTTCAAAATAGAATATATCGCCGGATCAGACAGTTTGCAGGGTATTAATAATAAATACAACGGCATGTATGCTGTGTTAGGCTATAAACTGAAGAAAGTAGAACCTATTTGTAGATATGGGTATTATACGCCCGATGATTATCAATCCCTTAAAGAAGGAGTGGAGAAGTTTATCGATATCACTATTGGGATCAATTATTTCTTCAAAGCCAACATCAAATTCCAGGCCAACTACGTGTTCCGGGATGAAGAAATGGCGGCGGGGCTGCCGGAATTGCAGAATAATCTTTTTTACTGCTGCCTGCAGTACACGTTCTAATCTTCAACTTCCGCGAAAATAATAGAAACAACCCTCACCGTAGTATTGACATGCAGGGATATTTCTTTTAAAATATAGCTATGATTAAGAAACAGTTTGCCGCCGGTAGGAGTATGACAGTAAAATAAAAGGAAATAGAAAAATGGGAAATAGACGATTAAGGAAAGCGGGAAGTCTTGATAATAATCAATATTTTTTAATATTTAAAAAGGCTTTTAATTGATTTTGGATAGAAGTAGTAGAGTTAGCTTTTCAAGCAGTAGATGTTTTTTACTGGATGTATCGGAGATTAGAATTTGTCATTTTTAAACTATTCAACCAAGGAGATTAACTTTAAGATAGTTTACTATGGCCCCGGTTTAAGCGGCAAAACCGAAAATTTGAAAAGCATTAATCGCAAAACTAAAGACGGCAGTAAAGGAAAATTGGTTTCCCTTTCCACGAAAACGGATCGAACCCTTTTTTTCGATTTTTTCCCCCTTAATCTGGGTAAGGTAAAAGACTACATCGTTAAATTTCATCTTTATACTGTTTCCGGGCAAATATATTATACCAATTCTCGCAAGCTGGTTATGAAAGGAGTGGATGGGGTCGTATTTGTGGCTGATTCTCAAAAAGAGCGCTTCGATGCCAATATTGAAATGATATACGACCTACAAAACCATTTAAAACATTATGATATAGATTTTAAAACTTTGCCTTATGTGCTTCAGTTGAACAAAAGAGATATGCCGGGTGTTCTGCCGGTGAAACTATTGGTTAAACACCTCAGAAAAAAAGAAGAACCGGTAATTGAGGCAGTGGCAATCCAGGGCCAGGGAGTCATCGAAACCTTAAAAACCATATCAAAATTGATAATGGTAAATATGAAGCAGAATTTAACGTAACAGTTAGCTGTCTGCTTAACTATTACTACTCGCGTGGC
>JAGLQA010000302.1 GCA_023137075.1 Candidatus Aminicenantota bacterium | reverse complement strand
TTGCCGCCCTGCTTCATGGAAAAACGCAGCCCGGCGAAATGCCCTTCCATATCGAAAAGCGGGCTGCCGCTGGAAAGGAGGCCCGCGAAATCGAAAGATTTCTCTCCTCCCTTCTTAAATAGGGTAATCAAGGGGGCCGCGTTTCCCTTCTGCACCCACTCCATTTCCTCAACGCCAAATAAGAACGATACTTCTTTATCGGCAACCTGTGTAATCATCTCATAATTCAAACCGTGTGCGCTTGCCTGGATGGTTGGGTTCTGTTTGAGCAATTCCATGAGAAGCCCCAGGGAATCTTCGATTTTTTCATCGAGCAAAGGGCTCAGGTTGTATCCTTTGAAACTCATATCCTGTGCCGACACCTTCAACGTACCGGCAACGTTGCCCTGAATGTTACCTTGAGATAAATCCCAATCAAAGGAAAATCCTTTGAGCGAAAGGAGTTCTAAGTATTTTTCCTTCGGGCTGTAGAGCAAGTCGAGTTGTTTGACTTTCATGGGGATTTTTTCCGTTTTCAAGAACATAGGTATGCCCAACTCTTTATAGATGGATGTGTCGAATGTGATCTCCGGTTCGTTCAAGGTAATGAGGGAACCTCTTTGGCCGGCTTTTATCTTAATATTGGCAGGCTCTGCTTTAAATGTCAAACCAAGGGGTGTTTGACTCATTTTTTTCAATAACTCAACCGCATCATCGATCCCAATCACCTGTTCTTTCTTCCCACAACCGGGGAATAAAAAAACCAGCGAAACAATAACCAACACCGAAATTAAACTAAATTGTTTTTTCATCCTGACCTCCTTTTTAGAAATTATTTGGATAGAATTTTTTTTAAAATTCTATCTGCTTGCCTGTTTGAAATAATTTTAAATGCTAAAAGGTTCTCATATAATTGTTTGTAACCTCTAAATCTATCTTTTAACCTGTCGTTTACAGCATTAAGTAAATGTTCGATGGATTTATCACATTTAATTAAATGGAATATTTTTACTTTACACTTTTGCTGCGCATACGTGGGAAGGCAGGATTTTATTTCCCGACTCGCAACGTTATCAAGCCAAACTGCACTCAACATCAAAATGACATCTAAAGATTTTTTCCAAAGATTGTCGATGAGTTTCCCTGATTTTTCTTTTTCACTTAAATGGTCGGGATTCGATGTAAGGTTTTTTATTTCGAGTAAATAGAGGCATTCTTCCTCTTCATTCCACCAGCCGAAGTCGATCTCTTTGACATGCCAACCTTTTATTTTTCGGTATCCCTCGCAATCTTCAAACCTGAAATGAGAATGACCGCGTAAATCGATGTTTATCCCGGATTCGTTATATAAGCCTGGCGTCATATTCATGATTAATCTATGGCTATGTCTTCATCAAATATGTCAAGAGCCACATCCACGATGGGATTATCCGGCATACCATTTTGTAAATCCGAAAAATCGGCAGTAACCAGGCCATCGGCATTTTTCAACGAACAGCATTGAACTTCCGTTTTTTCTTTCCTGGCGTTCAGTTCCAATTGTTTCAATAAAAAGTAGTTGTGGGTGCTGACAAATACTTGAATACCGGCTTTTGAGAAGTTGAAGATCATATCTGCCAATACCCGGATTGCTTTCGGATGGAGTTCGGCTTCCGGTTCATCCAAAAATAAAATACTACCCGGGTGAAGCTGCCTGTTATTTATTAATGTGATATATATTCCCAGCCGCTTTATGCCCTCTGCGGTCATGGACATAGAATATTTTTCATTCCCTTTTCGGGAAAAAATAAATTTTTCTTTTCCCCTGGATTGAGAAATCCTTCCCTTCATTAATGCCTCAAGACTGCTGACGACACTCGGCAAATTAGCCTTTTGTTTTCCCTGGATGGTGTCGATCAAAAGCAAATCGATCAGGTCTTTATATGTGTCGTCAAAACCATACATCCATTTTTCTTCGCTCCGGGTGGAAAGAATCGCTTCGAAAGCAGTTAAAACCTCTTTGGGAGGAATGAAAATCGAATTAAAATTTTCATCTTTGCAGGGTTCAATAAATTCATTTGTGTCTGTAATCTTTTTGCTTTTCCGTGAAAACCTAAATTGGATTTGTTGTCTGTTGTTAGTATCGGCAAAATAAACGATTTCGGCTTCCAGTTTATCTCTGCTCTTTATGGAAACCAGGTCGCCGATACCATTTGCCCGCGGTTGGAATGTATCGAAAATTTTGTCTGTGAGTGTCTCATTGAAGGGTTTTTCCTTATTGTTTTTTTTGTCACTGGAATATATACTCCATGCCCTGGAAGTGCTGTATAACAGTTTTAATAGGTTGGTCTTACCGGTATCGTTTTCTCCGATAATGACGTTGAGGTTATTGATTTTGTCCCACTTAAAAAGCTTGAAAAGGACAAAATTTTTCAGAAGTATTTTTGAAATCATAATCCTACCTTTTCCTGAAGACAAGTAAAATCACCGATATTATTTTTATTTTATTTGGCTTCATGGTAGAATTGTACAGCAAATGGACATGTATTGCAACGCGGGGAAATTATTTTAATCACCTCACAACTCGAAGTGCCTTGATTTCCCAAACTGAAAACTTACGCAAAAAAGTGCCTGAAGTGAAAGTTTTATACTTCAGGCACTTTAAAACGCTTTGGTTTTTCCCGCTCGTCAAAGAGGATGTTTATTCCCCGGTTTCCGCTGTCTTTTCTTTGAACATGGGCTTCAGGATGAATACTAAGCCTAACACGATGAGGAGTATGCCGACGAATATGGTGTTTTCAATAAGGGCCGCGTAAAACACGGCTGCCAGTAACAGCAAAATAGAAGAGGGAATCAAATAGGCCCAATTCCTCGTGACGATAAACAACCCTAAAAAGCCCAAACCGGGCCCGATTATAAAATTCGGCCAGGTGGTTTCGACATTGTACCAGGTGGTGAAATTGAGCCAGAGGAAATAGCTGCAGTAAAATGTCAACAAAACAATAGGCAAGACCACCCCGGCCGCTCTTTCCCTGGCCTGCAGCCAGACGGCAACCAGGATGGCTACCGGGATCAGCAGGAATAAGGGCCATAATTTTTCAATGCTGAGAATGGGAATGATATTGGTTACTAAGAACAATATCCCTAGCCCCACTAAAATGGCGCCGAAAACAAGAAACCCGATGTTATACTGTTGGTCCTTTTTTTTTTCCATTAGGAACCTCCAAATTTTTTAATATACTTTAAACGTACTACATGTGTAAAAAGTTCCCGGATTCAGTCGACTCGCCGGGGCGCTCAATCAGGAACTGCCGCTTGCTTCTCAAAACTGAATAATTACCCGTTAGGTTATCAAACAGAAAAGTATCATAAACAATTTTATTTAGCAAGAAAACAAGATGTGTTTTGTTTTACTTTATAGATCAAATAAGAAATAATATGAATGTTTCAATCGGATACTATATTACTTTTTTTGAAACACCGCTTTACCGGGCAGGTGTTAATGGCGATTCCCAAAACAAAAAAGGAGGACTAATGTGACGGATGACGTAAAAAATGAAGAAAAAAAAGAGGGAAGCGGCGTCTCAAGACGTAACTTTCTAAAAATTAGCGGAGCTGCAGCAGCCGGAGTACAGATCGGGGCCGTTGCCGGCTTAGGACTGGCTGCGGGCAAGGATCCCGCCACCCATACCGGCTGGCAGCATTTAGGTGACAACACCCAATTTGTAGATCGCCAATCCTTGCAGATGAAAGGTCTACCTTATCAGGAAGTCGGCCCGGTACGACGGCCGGAAGAAGTGGAATCGCCATTCGGACGTCAGCGGCTGATGATGAAGAGCATGATGCGCGGCGGCATGGGGCCGAAGCCGGAAAGATCCCGGAGAAGTGGTCCTTTCCGCATGACGATGCCGCCTGCGGACAGTTTCGCGGAACCCCTGGCCGGTTTCTACAAGGAGCATCCCGATATCTATGAGCTCGACAAAGTTCGTCTGGAATCCATCATGCCGAAAAAGAGGGAGGACGAAGCGAAGTATGGCGACTATTACACCCTGATCAACGCCTGGTCGGCGTCCTGGATGGCGGGGCAGCCAATCAAAGACCCGCCGGAAGTATCCGACTTCAGGATAGGGAATCCCATGATGGGCCGCGGCAGAAAAATCCGCGAGGCCATTCCCTTTAAAAGCCCGGAATTGGCTGCGGAACTGATCAAAAAAGTGGCCCATCATTTTGGAGCCACCATGGTGGGTATCACCAGGTTAAAGCAGGAGTGGTGCTACAACCACGGCCTGCGCGGCGTCAAGGATAAGGGCCCCTACGAAGTGCCGAAACACTGGGAATACGTAATCGCTTTCGGTGTGCCGCACCAGTGGGAGCAGGTGCAGTCCAATCCCAATTGCGGCACAAGCGTCGATGCCTACTCCCGGGCCACCATTGCGGCCCGCCGGCTCGAAACCTTTATCAAATCCTTAGGTTACCCGGCCAGAAGGCACTCTCCAATGGATGGTTATGACCTGATTGCCGTACCCATCCTGGTGGACGCGGGCCTCGGGCAGCAGGGACGTCACGGAATTATCATCACGCCGGAAACCGGCTCGAATTTTCGCGCCGCCTTTGTCACTACCAACCTGCCCATGAAAATCGATAAACCCATCGATTTCGGTGTGAATGATTTTTGCAAAACCTGTAAGATTTGCGCGGAAATTTGTCCCTCTGCCTCGATCAGTTTTGAAAAAACCAATGAAAAGATAACCACCCGCGGTTACAGGCACTGGGAGATCAACCAGGCATCCTGTTTTAACTTCTGGATGCAAAGCATGGGTGGGATGGGGTGCCGCTTATGCTTAATCGCCTGTCCATACAGCCGTAAGAACAACTGGGCGCACGCAATGGCCCGTGTCGTCGATGGCCATGATCCCACCGGTTTGGTGAACAAAGGGCTGACCTGGATGCAAAAAACCTTCTTTAAAACCCCCGAAGCAGCGGAATATCTACCGCCGCCGGATGGTCGTTTCGCGAATTTCCGTGAACCCCCGGACTGGCTGACTGTTGGAAAGTACCTGGACATGAAAGTCCTTAAGCCCACGAAAGGAGAGTAGCCCGATGATAACAAATACCGTATTATTCGCGTTTATAATCGGGGCGGTTTCAGGCCTGGTGGCTGCCGGCGCGCTTGCCTGGGCAAAAGACCTCCGGCTGAAGATGACCTGGTGGAAATGGCTGCTCACGATATCCTGGTATCTGCTGCTGAATTTTTCCGTATTGTTGGCCTTTACCATGATGGGTGAAGGTGAGACCGGCGCGGGGTTGAAAATGCTCCTGTTTTTCGGTATAATTACCTTTATCCTGGGTGTCGGGCTGGCGCGTTTGCTGTGGATGGGTCGAAAAAAACCCGTATCATCGTAAAACACCGCGGTTTCTCGTTCCTCGGAACCCATCAATGGAGGAACGCTTCTTATGGTTGCGTTTACCCTAATCGCCCACCGTAATTTGTATGTTGTGATTTATTTGAGTTAAGGAGGCAAAAATGAGCCATATTATTATCGGCGCCCTGGCCATGGCAGTGCTGCTGCTGCTGGTTAACCATACCCGCAAGCACGGAAAAACCGTGCGCTGGTGGCAGTGGCTATTAACCATCCTGGGTATAATCTATGCTGTTTTTGTGCTGGAATTGGTTGGGGCCTTTTTAGACGAAGGCGCTCCCAGGGCTGCGCTGGTTACGGGCCTTACCACTGGTTTTGTCGCCGTGATTTGGGGCGTTTTGTTGGGACGCTTTGTGTTTGCCGGAAAAAATACTTCGAACCGGTAAATACTGAAAGATTAAAAAAACGCAATTTTTTACCACCTTGGAAAAACAGAATCGCAAAAGCGCCGGTAGGAAATGGGAAGGCCGCCTGGCGCTGTTGGCCTTGCTTCTCCTGACCGCTGCCTGGATTGCCGGGAATTTCAGGTCCCGGGGAGAATTAATGCCCTATCTGCGGCAATTACGCCCGGAAGTGGGATATTTTGAACCGGTAAAGGATAATCTCTTTAAGGCCTGGAAAGATGAGACGAAAACCAAAACCATGGGTTACGCGGCGGTAACCACAAGCCAGGGTTACGGCGGTGCCATGAGGGTCATCACAACCGTATCTCAACAGGGTGTGGTGGAGGATGTGCTTGTGGCCGGGCACAAAGAAACCCCATCTTTTTTCCTGAGAGTCGAGAAGCGGGATTTCATAAAATCCCTGAAAGGAAAATCTTACAACGATCTTTTTGTATTGAACGATGATGTCGATGGGGTGTCGGGCGCCACCTATACCTGCCGGGCGTTGGCCGGGGCCGTCCGTAAAGGAAGCCGGTTGGCAGCAGAAAAGCTACTGAATTTAACGGTACCCCCGGAGCCCGAACCGGCAGTGAAGTTCGGGTTTCCAGAAATGATGTTGATCGCCCTCTTTCTATCGGGATACCTCAGTACAAGAAAATGGGTGAAATTTAAGAAAACCATACGTTGGGCCACCCTGTTAACCGGTCTGATTGTTATCGGTTTTTTGTATAATAATGCCCTGAACCTGGTGTTGATCAACAAAATGTTATTGGGGTACTGGCCCCGCTGGCAGCTCAACCTTTACTGGTATATTTTGATGGCGGGCGTGTTCCTGCTGTTGATTTTAGAGAAGCGGAACATTTACTGCGAACGGGTGTGTCCCTTTGGCGCTGCCCAGGAAGGCCTGGCAGTCATTGGTGGTGGAAAATTGAAACTCCCCGCTAAAGTGAGTCGTTGGCTGCGCCGGCTGCAGCGATTTCTGGCTGTTTCGGCTATCGGGATTGCTCTCTACCTAAGGAATCCGGGTCTGACCGGTTTTGAGGTGTTTGGCGCTTTTTTCCGCCTGGTGGGATCAAACTTTTTGTTTATCCTTTTGGCAGTGGTATTGATTTTATCCCTGTTTATCAAACGGCCCTGGTGTAATTATCTATGTCCCAACCGGGCAGTCACCGATTATGTTGTGCTGATGAGCAATTGGATCCGGAAAAAAACCGGCCGTAAAAGAGTAAAGAGCCAGGCAGAAATTAAAAAATTGATCTAAACTCTTTTATTCTTTTTTTAAAGTTCTAAAAGAGAGAATAACAATACTGCCGGTAATGCCACAGATGATTAAGAGGATTTTTATCAGCAGACTTTTTATAAAAAAACAAATAGAACAAAAAATCATAATCCACATCATGGTTATAGATAATATTTTAATACCTTTAGGAATGGAACTGGTTTCCTGGAATGATTTAAGATATTTACCGAATAATTTTTGGTTAATTAACCAGGAATGCAGACGCTGGGAACTTTTCAGGAAACATCCCGAAGCCAGCAGTAAAAAGGGTGTGGTAGGCAGTCCCGGTACCAGGATGCCAATAAATCCCAGGGCCACAAGCAGAACACCCAAAAAAATATATATGAGTTTTATCATTTTTTTTAAGTATTGTATTTTATCATAAATTTCTTACTTGTCTAACCATTTTTCTTGAATTTTTTTCTTCTTTATGTTAATTTTTATTTTTATAAAAGATATTCGTTGAAGTAAAAAACCGAGGCCTCTAATCGAGTTCAAGTAAAAGGAAATATATCCATGATCGGAGAAACCGTTTCTCATTATAAAATCCTCGAAAAAATCGCCGAAGGTGGGATGGGTGTTGTCTACAAAGCAGAGGATATCACGCTCAAGCGAACAGTAGTACTGAAATTTCTTCCACGGGAATATACTCGCGACGCGGTGGCCAGGGAACGGTTCAAGCGTGAAGCACAGGCGGCTGCCGCATTAAATAATCCCAATATCATTACCATTCACGAAATTAACGATTACGACGGGCATATTTATATCGTGATGGAATATGTGCCGGGTTTATCCTTAGACGAAAAATTAACGAAACAAAGAACCCCTGAAAACCTGCCGCAGCAAATGGATGAAATCTTAGACACGGCCATACAGATCTGCCAGGGTTTGAAAGCTGCCCATGAATCAGGTATCGTCCACCGCGATATCAAACCGCAAAATATTTTAATCAATAACGATGGTATCGTGAAAATACTCGATTTCGGAGTGGCAAAACTTAAAGGCACCCAAAAAATAACCAGGGAATACGCCACTGTCGGCACGGTTCATTATATGGCCCCGGAGCAGATCAAAACGAGAAATGTAGACCATCGCGCGGACATCTGGTCTTTAGGGGTTGTTCTATATGAAATCCTCACCGGGGAATTACCGTTCAAGGGCAAGAAAATCATGGTCATCATGGAAAACATCGTAAATGTGCTTCCTTCCTACCCAACGGTAAGCTGCAAAGATATCCCCGAAGAATTGGAACGAATCATCCTAAAATGTTTGCAAAAAAAAAAGGAAGACCGTTATCAAACAATCGAACAATTACTTGCCGACCTGACAAAATTCAGGAAGATCTCGGGCAGGAAACCCCCGGGAGAGGAACAAAAAAAAGCGGCAGTGCGCAAAGAAACAGAACGCCGCCAGGCAACCGTCATTTTTACCCGGCTCCATGGATATACCGAGCTGATGCAAAAATTGGATGCCGAAGAGTCGGCCGCCCTTTTAAAAAACTGTTTTGAAATGATGGCTGACATTGCCAAAAAGTACGGCGGCAGTATTAATAAAATGGTCGAAGGTAACCTGGAAATCCTTTTCGGTATTCCGGGAGCCATCGAAGAAGCCCCGCGAAAAGCCGTAAATACTGCCATCGAAATGCGCAATAAATTCCACCGGCTTATTCAAGAGAAATCCATCGATATTCCCTTAGATATCCATATGGGGATAGACAGCGGAATCGTGATTGCCGGGGCAATCGGCGGAGAGGAGAAAAAGGATTATTCCGTGATTGGCGAAGCGATTACCCTGGCCTCCAGACTAAAGGATATAGCGCCAAAAGGAGAGATTTATGTCGGCTTATCAACCTGCCGGCATACCCGGAATGATTTTGAATACCGGCCGTTAAAACCGATTACCCTGAGGGGACACACATACCCGGTGCCGGTTTTCGAGCTTTTATCCACCCGGAGGAAAACCTATCGACCGGCCTTCGGTTACGGGCGGATGATCCACTCGGAAATGGTGGGGCGACATAAGGAACTCGACCGGTTAAAACTTCATGTTTTGAAACTTCTTGACGGGGAAGGATCGATCATCAGCCTGGTCGGCGAAGCCGGTATCGGCAAATCACGGTTAATCGCGGAATTCAAAAAAACAGAAGCCCTCAAAAAAGTCACCCTGTTAGAAGGCAGGGCCTCATCGATGGGCAAAAATTTAAGCTATCATCTCATCATTGATATTATAAAAAACTGGGCCGGCATAATGGAAGAAGACAGTGACATCGAGTCCCTGTCCAGGCTGGAAACGGCTGTCACCTCGATCTATCCCGAAGGTAAGGATGAAGTATTCCCCTTCCTCGCTGCCATAATGGGATTGAAGCTTACCGGGAAGTATGCGGAACGGTTAAGGGGCATCGAAGCCGGATCAATGGAGAAGCTTATTTTAAAGAATATACGGGAATTTATTGTGAATACCGTGGAAACCGGGAGCATGGTTTTTCTTCTCGAAGACCTTCACTGGGCCGATGTATCGACTGTTGAGCTATTAGAATCACTCTTCCGCTTAGTGGAAAATCACCCTATCCTGGTTATTAATGTACTCCGGCCCAGTTACAAAGAGACCGGGGAACGGGTATTAAAAACCATCATGCAAAGATACGGCAGCTTTCACTCGGAGATACACCTGGAACCCTTAGACCAAAAAGAGTGCGAATGCCTGATCCGCAACCTGGTAAAAGTGAGCGACCTTCCCACAGGTACCCTGACTGCGATTGCCGACCGGGCCGAAGGCAACCCGTTCTTTATCGAAGAAGTGGTAAAATCCTTCATCGATGAAAATGTGTTGGAACTTAAGGACGGAAAATTTATTATTTCCGAAAAAATCGATTCGGTCGTCATACCGGAAACCATTCAAGACGTCGTAATGGCAAGGTTAGACAGGCTTGACGATACAACAAAAACGCTGCTTAAAGAAGCGTCGGTCATCGGTAGACGCTTCTTTTTTAAAATATTGGCAAAAGTAACCGAATCCGGCGAAGACATAACGGACCGGCTGGCTCACTTAGAAAACGTTCAACTTATTTGTGAAGGAAAAAGATCGGACGAGATCGAATACCGGTTCAATCATGCCTTAGTCCGGGAAGTCACCTATGAATCCATTTTACTGAAAAAAAGAAAGGAACTTCACCTGAAAGTAGCTACAACCATCGAATCGGTTTTTTCGGAGAAATTGCACGAGTTTTACGGCCTGCTGGCACTGCATTACAGCAGGGGCGAGAACCTTGAAAAAGCCGAAGAATACCTGGTGAAAGCAGGTGAAGAGGTATTGAAAGCCGCGGCCTCTTATGAAGCCTTGAGCTACTACCGAGAAGCCTTGCATATTTATCTTCACAAATCGGGGGAAGATATCGATCTTGAGAAGGTGGCCAGGCTGGAAAAGAATATAGCCCTGGCTTTTTTTAACAAAGGCCATATGAGCGAAGCCCTGAAATATATTGATAGAGTGCTGGGATATAGGGGGGTGAGAAGCCCCCGGAAAAGAATTTCCAAACTGGTAAATCTATCGGTCAACCTGGTTCGTGTCATCAAAAGTATATACCTTCCTGCCCCGGGGCAAAAAAAAATCCCGGAAGAACGAGACAGCGAAATTATCAACTTGATCGAGAAACGGGCAGCCGTTTTCGCACAAGTCGATTCGGCCGGGTTTTTTTTAGAAACCATGGAACTATTCGCGAGGCTCAATAAATTTGATATCCGCCGGGTTGAAAACGGGATTTCCATCTACACTGCCTGCAGCGCCCCATTTTTCACCTCCGGCATTTCCTTTAGATTAGGCAAAAAAATACTCCAAAACATCAAGCATCAGATAGACAAAAAGGATATAAAAGCTGTCTTTCGTTATGAATACCTTGAAGGGCTGTTTCATTTTTTTTCGGGCCAGACAGGCAAAGAGCTTGAATATGACGAAGGCCTGCTCCAGGGTGCCGTAAAAAAGGGGGACCTGTTTTTTGCGTCCTCCTATATTCAATGGAATGGTTTTTCACAAATCAAACAGGGGCGTTTCGGCCGCATCGATGTGTTATTGGACAAATTACATGAAATCGGCGATAACTATGGTTACAACCTGGCCCCAGGCAGAGCCTATTGTGTGCGAACGACATTGTTATTCAGTCAGCGAAAACTCCACGAAACCCTTGCCGAAGTAGAGGCAGCCATCGATTTTTTTAACCGGACCGGCGTAAAATTGTATGGCATTTTTCTTTTGGGATTGAAATCCCACACCCAGGTGTTGTTAAAGAGAACCCGGGAAGCGGAACAATCATTATCCCGGACAAAGGAGATTGTTTCCTTTGAAAAACGGGTATTGCCTTTCTACCTGAGCAATTTTTTAGTCAGCCAATTGCTATTTGACCTGACCATATTGGAAGAAGCCGTAAAAAGAGGCAGCAAGGGCGAGATATCCCTTTTGCAGAAAAAAACCTTTCTCAGCGGCAAGGCCGCCGTCAAAAATGCCGCAAAATTTGTGCCGGTTAAACCGGAAGTATTTCGCTTGATGGGATTGGTTTTCTGGTTGACCGGAAGGCAAAAAAAAGCCTTAAAATGGTGGGACAAAAGTATAAAAATCGGGAAATATATAGGCGCCCGGCCCGAAGTAGCCCGGACCTATATGGAAGTGGGCAGACGGCTGCAGGAGAAGCACAGCACCTTCAGCCGGTTGGCGGGGGTCCCCGCCGGCGAATACCTGCAGTGGGCCGGATCGTTTTTTAAGGAGATGG
>JAGLQA010000301.1 GCA_023137075.1 Candidatus Aminicenantota bacterium | reverse complement strand
ACCCGGAATGCCGGGTGCAAACCGGGGCTTAGCGGCTGCCCGCGCCGCGGGCCTTGCGAAGCCGGAGTAAGAATGTCTCACGAGGCTGAGTCGAATGGCCCTTTTTTTTAAATTTTAAATGACATTACAAAGTTTTTTGTTGACAAAAAAGTATTTACCCTACATAATATACATAATATAATCACGATTCAAAAATTAGTTTAAATTAACCTTAAGGAGGAATATAAACATGTATTTAAAGAAGATTCTTAAAATAACAGGATCAGTGTTTGTTTTACTTGCGATAGTTTTGTTTTCAGGAGCAGAAGAAGTAAAATTCAAATGCCCAAAAACGATCAAGGTTGAAGCAATAAAGCTCACGGGCCGGCAATTCAAAGAGTACCAGGTGTTTACGGCGAAAGTCTATCCTGAAATTATTGTGGTAAAATTTACTGTGTCCGGTAAAATCACCGACGTCAAAGTTTCCGAAGGTAATTTGATTTCAAAAGACCTGGAAATGATAGTGATTAACGATGCCCTATCAGAGGAAATTAAAAGCTTAGAAAACGAACTGACAAAATGGAAGAAAACACTCCATGCCAGGAAAAACTGGAAAGTAAGGAGTGAAATAGCTGAGAAACAAGCAGAAAGAAAAGTGAAAGAGAACCGGGAAAAACTTGAAGAGACAAAACTCGCGGCACTGGATTATATAATAAAATCTCCAGCAGAAGGCAAAATTGAATCTTTGAAGGTAAGCCGGGACAGTGAGATCTCCGCAGGTGAAACAGCGGTTGAGATAGAAGATTCAAGGAAAATGTTTGCTAAGGTGCCTATTTCCAGCGAAGATGTATCGTTATTCTCTACAGGACAGGAAATCCTGGTAGTATTCGAGAAGATCGAGGCTAAATACAAGGCTGTAGTATCAGGGATTTCCGACGAGGAAATTGTGCTTGCTATTGAGAACAGGGTAAAAGAGATTAAAGAAGGTTACTCTTTTAAGTTTAAAGTTTTAAAAGCAGAACACAAAGATGAGGTTGTACTGGCTAATGAGAGTATATTGAAAGATGATGCAGGGAGTTTTGTTTATAAAGTGGCAGGGAAATATGCGAAAAGAGCCGCTTTAACTATTGGAGCAGTAACAGGAGAATGGTCCATGATTACGGAGGGACTTGCCGTAGGCGATGAAATTATCGTATCTGAAATTCTTTCTGCAAAAGAAGGCGCCGTAAAAGAAACGTTCGAATGTGTCCGCGATAACGTGAAGATAAAGATAGTGGAAAAAGACCCGGAAACAGGAAAATTCACAAAGAGGAAAGCCGCGGAAAAGAAAGTGGCTAAAAAGGAAGTTGTAAAGAAAGAGAAAATCAAGGTACAAAAACCGAAAAAACCCAAAAAGGTAAAGAAGGAAAAACCGGCAGTAGAAGAGAAGAATGTTATCACAATCGGCGCCGGCGGCGGTATTTATTATGTAAACCAGACCAGTTGGTCGGAAGTTTACAAAAAAGCCAGTACTGTCTTCGCAGGAAGAGTGAGCTATCAAATCAAGCAGAAATTTGAACTGTTTGCGGAATTTGATTATACGAAAGCAACCGGCGAATTGCCCGTCACCTTAGATGAAATCACCTCAACCGCCAGCCTATTCTATTTTGGCGGCAATTATCTCTTTAAAACAGGCAGTATGTTTCAGCCATATGTCGGCCTGTCCGGGGTTTATGCCAGTTATGGCGAAGAGACCGAGTCCGGTGATGTTAGCGATACCGCTTTTGGCCCGGGCATACAGTTAGGAACCTATATCAACTTCACAAAGAACCTGGCAGCAAACATAGTGTTAAAATACGATAGGTTGATATTCAAAAACGAGGTTTACGACGCAGAAGCCGATATGTCGGGAGCAAGACTACTGCTCTTTTTCACATATAAATTTTAATTAAACTTAGATAGGAGAAAAAAAATGAAAAGGATAAAAATATTCATTCTAATATCTTTAATGATTCTTCCCTTCTTTCTCTCCGCGGAAAAAAGTGGGATTAAAGAAAAAAACCTGACCGCAGGAAAAGAAGGAATCAGGGAGAGAATCGGCAATTTGATTGAAGGTGAAATAATTAAACAAAGATTAAGTTATGATTCCCCGATTCTCAAGTCTCATTCGATATTTCCCAGTGTAGAAGAATTCGAGGAAGACGGGATAAAAAAGCTAATATGTGTATGGTCTGAAGAGACCGGTTTAAAAAACATCTATTATACGAAAAAGGAAAATAATCCGAATAAATCCTGGTCTACCCCGGCAAAAGCCAGTTTTACTGCCGTGAATTCCAAGACCCCAAATCTTTGTGTCGATCCGAGGAAGCCGCATATAGTGCATATGGTGTGGGCTGACGGAGAGACCAGGAATACAAAAGATATTTTTCATACCCGCTACTTTGATAAAGGGTGGCATGGTATGACCAGGCTGGTCTCTCATCCGAACAACGACTCTTTCCCGGTACCGGCAGTTTTGGTTGACGGAACGATAAATTGTGTATGGGAATTTATGATGCCCAATCCGCAAACGAAACAATATGACAACACACATCTCCGCTCCGGCAACACCTGGACCACCAACGAGGAGCAAACTATATGGGACCCGAAGGGCCGCGGCGTATCGACAAATAAAGACCATCATGCCACCCATATAGACGTGGCTTGCCGGGGTTTTAGGTCTTATGCAGCCTGGCAAGAGGGAACCAGCGGTCAAAGGGTTATAATGTTTTCGGAAAAGATCCAGAAAGAAGGCGAGGATGACCACTGGTCCTGGCCTACTCAAATATCCACCAATAAGCACTCTTTCTGGCCTAAAATTATAGTGGATTCTCTCTATAACGTTCATATCATGTGGGGAGAAATGCAGGGACGTTATGGTTTTAATTGTAGAGTGTTCGGGGAGTGGGAAGAACCATCGATTATAAACAAAGGCGCAGGCAAAAGAGAATTCTTCTGGATAGATGTTGATGACAAAGATACACTGCACGTGGTATTCCGGGGTGATTCATTTTCTCCCTATTATAGTGCGAAATCGGCTTATAACCAGGGCCCCTGGCCAACAGAGGAGAGAATAACAACCGAAGTCAATTCGGTCGGTCATTGTCATATTAATGCCCACGATAGTACCGAGTATGTTCATGTTGCCTTTAGTGACCTGCCCAGGGGTGGAGTCTTTGAAAGGGAAATAGTTTACGCTACATTCAAAAAGTGGGAAGATACCTTTACCGGGTATCCTGAAGCCGACTTCACCATGTCTGTAGAAGGAACCATCGTTGAGGGAACAGCCGTAACTTTTGATGCCTCACCCAGTAAATCTACCGGTGGATCGATACATTCCTACCACTGGAATTTCGGAGACCCCTTTGCCGAAGGCAATCTCTCCGAAAAAAAGGTTGAAACCTTTGTTTTTGAAAAAGAGGGCGAATATACGGTAACCTTAGCAGTATATGACAAAGGTAGGAAGCTTATCGATACAAAATCCGCAACTATCGATGTTATTGCCGGCCCGATGTCTCCTTTAAATGCCGTTACCAGCACCTTATTAAACAGTGGATTCCTTTACCGTGATTGGCTCAATAAAATAGAGTGGGAAGCAAACCCCAAGAATACCGAATTAGGATTTACCATAGAGAACTATAAAATTTATAGAAGAGTAAAAGGGACAGGTAATGAATGGGCCCACTTAGCCGATGTGTCGGGTTCAACCTATTATTATTATGACAAAGGATTTACCAGCCGGCAAGATGCCATGGAATATGAATATGGTGTGTCTGTACTTGCAGATGGTATAGAAAGCTCCATAGTTCCGGCAACAGCCCGATAAGACTCGATAATCATATAGAAATATGTCAATAAATTATTTTCATAGAATATCTCAAAAATAGACTTGAAAAAATAAATTTATTTTAATATCATAGGATCTTAAAGGAGATTTTTTATGAAAAAATTTATATTGGTAACTTTTTTTTTAATTTGTGTTGCCCTGGTTTTTATATCATGCGGTGACTCCGAAAAAAAATCTGCAACAACAGAAGAAACGGCTGAAGTTAAAAAGAATGTAGGAGGTGACGATAAAGGGGTGATAGTTGCAAAGGATATCCTTAATACATTTGACAGAGTTGTAGGGGAAGTGGCAAAACTTGTAAAAGACAAACCCAATGCAACGGAATTGAAACCTAAAATTGAAGCACTTTATCAAAAATATGCAGAGGAGATGAAAACCCTGAATGCCAGGTACCTGGATCTTAAAGATGAAGATATTGTCCTTTTTGGTTCGGCAAATGGTTACCTTGGAGAAAACCGTGGAAAACATGTATTTAAAAAGGATACCACCCTGGATGTTTTTTTATATCATTACAATCTCACAGATGGAGGCAAAGAGATTTATGACTTCCTTAAAAATGGCCTCATCAACCTGCTTGAAATCGCAGTAAAAAGGTAATTTTCAGGAATGAAAAAAGATAAGGTTTATCTTATAACAGTTTTTTTATTATTTTTATGGGCTTGCGGAGGTCCTTATTACTTTGACCTTTATATTAAACCTCAAAAGAATTTGACCTCCCTAAAAATTCCAAAGGTGTTACTTGTTGAAGATATAGAGACTAACGAGACCTTCTGGCACCAGAGGATGGCATACCGTAGTTCACCATATCAGATCAAATATTTCACATTCAAACAATGGGCCAAAAGGCCCGGTGAGCTGATAAAGGATACCATTATCCATTTTTACAAGAACAGTTCATTATTTAAGAAGGTTATCAGAAGATATTCCACTATAGAACCGGACATCACGATGAAAATTAATATTGACGCACTTGAGATGTCCTACCGGAAAAAAAACTGGTTTGCACATTTAGCTCTGGATATTGAAATTATAGATGCTAAAAATGAAAAAATTATTCTTACCCACTGCTTTGATCGCAAGAAAAGATTAAAGGGGAAAAAAACCCGGTATGTACCGGAAAAAATATCTGAGATCCTGCAGGAAGAACTTTTGAAAATTGTAAAAAAACTTAACCAAAAGAAACAATAGGGATCGCGTCTCATGTGCGCCAGGCGAAGCTGGGGAAAAGAAGGGGACAGGTAATTTATGTCCTCATACGGAGACGCAAATTTTTACGCCTCTACGGTTCTTCTTGTACGATATTTTTAAGGTCAACAAATTACCTGTCCCTCCTTTTTCGGAAATTGGTCGTAAAAAGGATGCAACATAAATTAGGTTACGGATTTGATTCTTCACCCAGGAACTTAGTCCTTACTATATCAGTATCATCTTTTTCAAAAATTTTTCGGCCATATCCAGTACCTCTGGTTTAACTTCTTTATTTATAATGATCTGTTTCAAATCTTTTCTCTTTAGTTTTTTTATAAATCCAGCAGCCTTCTTTAAAGGTAATTTTGGATGTTTTATAAGAAGGAAAATTATCGAATAGTTACGAAGAAAAAAGAAATTATCCGCGATTTTGTTAACAATTTCTGCCTCTATTTTGTTGTTCTTAAGGATATTCAATATCTCATCCTCACCGGTCCAAGGGCTTTCTAATAATGACAATAATACCTCTTTATTTGTATCTCTTGTCAATACCATTCTCTCAGGTTTGTTACAATAGAATGCCAACCTGACCCTCTCACGTACGCACAGCTTATTGATTCGCCTGAGTATATATATTGCTTCCATGCGGGCTGCTGCTGTTGTATAAATATTAAGCTTTTCCCCTCTTTCCTTCATCTGCTTTTTAATTACTTTTTGTACCTCCCCAATCACTCCTTCCATGGGAATAATCTCAGGTTCAACATCTTTCAAATAGTGATTCATGATTCTTTCGATTTTTTCTTTAATCATAGGTGTAAAAATCGGATTATTGTATATAACATCCATGACCTCCGGGTAAGCAATCAATTTGTTTTTTTTTGCCAATAAAAGTTCAAGCATAGATTCAGTCCCCTCCCTGGCAATCTTTAACCATAATTCTACCGGCAAATATTGATTGTTGGTTACGACAGAAATTATCTCAATAGAGCGATTTTTTATGGCTTCTTTCAAGAGATAAGAAGCAACTTTGTGATTGGCTTCCATTTTACTTAGATATTTCATTTTTACGCGGATTGGGATCGACTGCAAGATTGCTGAAGTTCTGGATTCATAGCCTTTCATATTCAACATATAAACCAGACTTTCTAAGTATTCTTCATTTGAAAGGCGAAATTCTTTGTCTAAAAGCGAATTTAATATTTCATCACCAGCTTCTCCGTCTATAATTCTTTTCACTAAAGGATTTGTTGAAACAATGGAATCAACGGGAAGAAAGTTGACATTCTCCTGGTACCTTGACATAAGATAAAAGGTTAATTTTCGAATATTCTGTTTATGCTCCAGAGAATCCTCCGCTGAAAATTCAATCCCACAAAAATGAGATATATTACTTTCGCAGTCCTGGATGTGTTTGATAATTCCATAGATCTCAATGTTTTCATCATCCAAATCTTTCAACCGAAAGATAAGTCTGAGTTTATCGTTGACTTTAACATTTCTTGGCCGGTTAATTTTGATACCGAGGCCGTTCTCGGAAATATCCACAATAATGGCTTCAACACCCAGATATTCAACCTTTTCATCTTTCCTGGCTGCCTTCTTCTCTTTTTTTTCTCCTTCGTCGTCCAATATGTTGTAACTTACAAATATTGATTCGTTAATGGATAGCTTAATTCTAAAAAAACTGCGCAGATTTTCTTCAATGATTTCATAGGGCCATGAAATCTGAAGAGCAGGGATTTTTTCCCTCTTATCCGTAATATACTCAATTTTGTCTTGAACCTTAGATTCGAATTGGAAACGGAATCCAGCCAGCTTAAAAATGATTTGTAGGGAATAACCAATCTCAAGCGGTTTGTAAGTATCCTCTCCCATAAATGGAAGATCGATAATAAAAGATTGGCCAGCGGATGAGAGTTTTACAAAACAGCTGGAATAACTCCATGTTTTATCCTCTTCTTTGTAAATAATATCGATAGATTTTTTTTCTTTTATTGCTTTTAAAAGATAGGCAAAATCGGGTTGAAATATCATAGAATTAATCATAAAAAATATAGATGATTTTGTCAATCACATATTGAGTTATTATCCAGGGAAAAGAAGGAGAAAATGGGATGGGTGCGAATGTTGCAAATAATCTTTCATTTTGTTTTGTTTTTTTTCCCTCGATCTGGGCTGGATTATTCCCAATCTTCTGACAATTCAATTTACCTTCCCGGCAATACTTGCGGATCATGAGAACGGAAACATTGAAAATATCTGCTATTTCTTGAATAGTGAAAACTCGACCTAAGCCGTTTAGATGTTTTGGCATTGCACCTCCGTTTAATATGAACTGCGAATCCAATTTTCCTAAAACGAAATAGTTACGAAGCAATCTATTCAGCAATTCTAATTCTAATTTTAAAAAATGGGCGGTGCGTGCAAATGTGCAAA
>JAGLQA010000300.1 GCA_023137075.1 Candidatus Aminicenantota bacterium | reverse complement strand
AGATCCCCTAAAGCCTCGACCATATTGATCCCGGACGACCAATACACCGCAATGGGGGTCTGGCTGGGCAAACGGGCATCGATTTCCAGAATTTTTAATTCATCTTTATGGGCAATCACTTCCACATCCATTATCCCCTTTAAGGAGATGGCTTCGGCAATTCGCGCCGCCATTTCGGCAAACCGGTCAGCCAGGGCGGGAGACAATTCGGTGGGCGCTGTCACTCGTTTACAATCAAAAACCGTGTCCATCTCTAAATCGGTGACCCGGAGTGCGCTGTAATGACCGGGGAAACCCATTATTTCGATAGAATATGAAGGCCCGGCCACATACTCCTGCACCACCCAACCCGTTAAAGAACCGGGATCCGGGAAAAGGGCTTCCAATTCGGAACGATCGTGAATGACGGTTACACCCTTACTGCCACTGCCGCTTTCCGGTTTGGCAATAAGCGGGTAGCTGCCCTCAGGATAGGGCTGGGGAGCTGGTAGACCCAACCGGGCAAAAAGTTTGTCGGATTTGATCTTGGAGGAAGAGACCGCGTAGGCAGCCGGATCAAAGGCAAAGGGAATACCGGCGCTCCGGCAGTGGTTGTCAAGGGATAAAAGCGCGGCTTCATCTTCCAGTGCCGGTATCACTATATCAACCTTCGGCAGCCGGTGAAACAAATCGTCCCTGCCGGTCACATCCTCCCGCAGGAAAAGGTGACCCAGGCGAGCGGCGGGAACACCGGATTTTTTGTCGATAACTACCACCTCCCAGCCGGCTTTAACAGCCAGGTAGGCAGCCTCAACGCCCTGAAGTCCCCCACCCACCACGGCTGCTAACACCCTGCCTCCGAAATTGCTTTTTGCCGCCGGCTCATCCAGGTAGTGTAATCATTTTTTGAAGCAGCCCGTAATCCGCAATTCGCCAACACGGACAAAACACTGGCGATGGACCTCTTATTTTCGTCGATATCTAAATAACTCTGGGCCACTCCTGCCAGGCCCCGGTCGGGCGGTACTAAAGAGGTCACTACATTGGCTCCGGCTGCTAATCTTTTTTCCAATCCCGATAAACCGGCCACATCTAAGGAAGCCGGGATTAATCGATCCGGTAACGTCAGCCTCATCACAGCGATACAAACCATCTCACGCAGCGGGTCATCCGTTATATCGCGCTCCATGGGTGTTCCTTTCCTGGGAACAAAATTCATGGCCCTGACCTGATCCGCCTTTAGCGAATCCATGACTATAATGGATTCTGCCATATCTTCCGGGGATTCACCCACACCGGCCAATACCCCCTCCTCGGTTAATAGGCCGAATTTATGGGCCAGGCGTTTTGTATGAAGCCGGGCTTCATAATTCTGGCCCGGCCGCAATTTTTTAAAAAGAGAGAGGTTGTGGGTTTCCTGGTAGCAGGCGTACCAATCGGCACCGGCCGCGGCCAGTCTTTCCAGCACCCTTTCCGGCACCACACCGGGTGAAACCATGACGGGCAGTTCAACGGTCTCTTTAACCCTTTCCACCAACCGGGCCAGCATCTCAAAGCCCTCGTTTCCACAAAAATAATAGGGGTCTTCTCCCATGGTCAGGTCAACCAGGTGGATACCGGGCCCAGCTAATCCCACCGCCGCCTCGATTACCTCTTCTTCTGTCTTACGGTAGCGTAGCGAATTTTCGTTTTCCGACCGGTAGAAACAAAAACGGCAGTTGTTGCGGCAGTAGGTGCTGATATAAAGAAAACCGTAGATAAAAACCTTATCCGCGAAATATCGCGCGCGTAACTCACCGGCAGTTCTAAAAAGCGAATTTACCCGGTCTTTTTCCCTGGTTTTCAGCAAACGGACGATCTCCTCTTTCGTAAGTTTATCCTGCCGCAAAGCCTTAGCCAATATTTCTTCAAAATCAACCATGTTATTTTTCGCCTCCGCCCGCCTTTTTATTATTACCTTGTGAAAGTTTGAACAAAAAGCAAGTTGTCGCGGATCATGGTGCGCCTCGATAGCCTTTATTAACAAGCATATCACACCGTTAGAAAAAATGCAATGAATATAATGGTAACATTCAGTTTTGGTAAGCGCTTTGCCGTTATTGAGTGAAATCGCCTCAGGAAATTTCGCCAAAATAAAGGCGAAATTAGGATAGACGCACTGCGTCACCCGCATTCGTTACTTTGCCTGACAAATCGAACGGCCCTTTTTTAGGGGCAAAATTTCACTGTTTGAACGCAGCCGAAATCCGCATAGATCAACGAAGTAGACGGATTTTGCGCAGTGAGTTTGAAATTTTAGAGAGATGAGTCATGGCAGGTCAATTCACGGACGGGCGATTGAATCCAAAACGGCAGAAGCAATTTTTTCAAGAAGTGAATAGTTACGCAGAGCGATGTTGCAAAATCATCTATAATACAATATAATAAGCTATGGCAAATTTCCCTTTTATCAAACAGATGGACGCCATGGACTGCGGCCCCACATCCCTGGCAATAATTGCAAAATACTACGAAAAAACCTATTCCATCCAGACCCTTCGGGAACGCAGTTTTATTACCCGCGAAGGCGTTTCCATGCTGGGAACCAGCGATGCCGCGGAATCCATCGGCATGCGCACCATGGGAGTACGCCTGAGTTTTGAAAAATTGGCGAAGGAAGCCGTGCTGCCCTGCATCGCCCACTGGAAACAAAATCATTTTCTCGTTGTTTACAAGATAAAAAACGATAAAGTCTATGTGTCGGACCCGGCTCACGGGCTGGTAAAGTTTACCAAAGAGGAATTCTGCCGCGGCTGGATAAGCACAAAAAAAGACGGGGAAGACCAGGGGCTTTGTTTACTGCTTGAGCCCACTCCCGATTTCTACAAAGCCGAAGACGAAAACCTGAACAAGTCGGGTTTCAAATTCCTGTTCTCCTACCTGCGGCCCTATAAAAAATTCCTGACTCAACTCGTTTTAGGCATGGCATTAGGCAGCCTGCTGCAGTTGATTTTCCCCTTCCTGACCCAGGCGGTTGTCGATTTCGGTATCTATAACCGGGATATTAGTTTTATCACATTGGTGTTGATTGCCCAATTGGTTCTATTTATCAGCCAGTCATCGGTCGAATTCATCCGCAGTTGGATACTGCTGCACATCAGCACCCGGATAAATATCTCGCTGATTTCCGATTTTTTAATCAAATTGATGAAGCTGCCCATCGGTTTTTTCGATACCAAGATGATCGGTGATATCATGCAGCGCATCGGCGACCACCGGCGTATCGAAAACTTCCTGACCACCTCTACCCTGAATATCCTTTTTTCAATGTTTAACCTGGTCATTTTCGGAATCGTGCTCCTGATCTACAATACCCAGATCTTCGTCATCTTCTTTGTGGGCAGCATTTTGTATGTTTTCTGGATTTATCTTTTTATGAAAAAACGGCGCGAGCTCGACTATAAACGATTTGCGCAGATGTCGGAGAACCAGAGTAACCTGATACAACTTATCACCGGTATGCAGGAGATCAAACTGAACAATTGCGAAAAACAAAAACGCTGGTCCTGGGAACGGATCCAGGCAAAATTGTTCCGGATCAGCATAAAAGGCCTGGCATTAAGCCAGTATCAGCAAGTCGGTTCCGTATTTATTAACCAGACTAAAAATATTCTTATCACTTTCGTGGCGGCCAAAGCCGTGGTTGAGGGCAACATGACGCTGGGCATGATGCTGGCCGTGCAATACATCATCGGGCAATTAAACAGTCCTTTGGATCAATTGATCAACTTTATCCACTCGACCCAGGATGCCAAGATCAGCTTAGAACGTTTGGGGGAAATTCATACCAAGAAAGACGAAGAAACCCCGGATGAAACAAAAATCGCGATTCTCCCGGAGGATAAAAGCATTAATATATCCGGCCTCTTCTTTCAATATGAAGGCCCCCACTCCGAACATGTATTAAAGGATTTGAACCTAAAAATACCGATGAGCAAGGTAACGGCTGTCGTCGGCGTGAGCGGCAGCGGAAAAACCACCCTGGTAAAATTGCTGCTGGGCTTTTATCCGCCTACCAAAGGCGAAATTAAGGTTGGCGATATCCAATTAAACAATATCAGCGGCCGCATGTGGCGGCAGAAAGCGGGAGTTGTTATGCAGGACGGTTTTATCTTTTCCGATTCTATTGCCAATAATATTGCGGTAAGCGACGAGGTGATCGACAAAAAAAAATTGCTGCATGCCGTGAAAATTGCCAATATCCAGGATTTTATCGAATCCCTGCCCTTAGGTTATAATACGAAAATCGGAATGGAAGGCCATGGCCTGAGCCAGGGACAAAAGCAGCGCATACTGATTGCCCGGGCCGTTTACGGGGAACCGGATTATATCTTTTTAGATGAAGCCACCAATGCCTTAGATGCCAATAATGAGAAAGTTATTATGGAAAACCTGGAAGACTTTTACAAGGGCAGGACCGTGGTGGTGGTGGCCCACCGTTTGAGCACGGTAAAAAACGCGGACCAGATCGTCGTGCTGGATAAAGGCAGTATCGTCGAACAAGGCACCCACAAGGAACTGACAAAGCTCAAAGGCGCCTATTTTAACTTAGTGAAAAACCAATTGGAGTTAGGGAATTAAAGATGCCCATAGGGACAAAGGAGAAGCCGGAACTGGTAAAGGAGCAGGTCGATATCAGCAAAATCGAAATCCGGAGCGAGGAAGTCCAGGAAATAATGGGTTATATTCCCCATTGGCTGATCCGCTGGGGTATTTCTCTCTTTTTTGCGGTTATTTTCCTGATATTAGTGGGCAGTTGGTTCTTCAAATACCCGGCTGTAATTTCCTCTTCCATAGTGGTTACCACCACAAGCCCGCCGGCTTCCATTGTCGCCCTCACCAGCGGTAAGATACAGCACCTGTTTGTCAAGGACAAACAAGAAGTAGCGAAAAATGAATACATTGCCATCATCGAAAACAGCGTGAATCACCTCCACCTTTCTAAGTTGAAAACCCGGTTGGATTCACTCAAATCCTTACTTATTAATTTTAACGGCACGAATTTTGTCGATTTTAAACCGGAATATTCCTTAGGAGAACTGCAATCATACTATTCCGTTTTCTTAAAGGCCTACGCCGATTATCGAAGTTTTATCGAACTCAATTACCATCACAAAAATATAAAATCGCTCAACGAACAGATCGAAAAGCATCAAACGTTAGACGAGCGCTCAGCCAACCAGGTCAGGATACTGGAAGAGGAGCTTCAAGTCAGCCGTAAGCAGTACGAACGTAACCGGAAATTGTACGAAGACGGCATTATCTCTCAGAACGATTTCGAAACTGCCAAAAGCATACACCTGCAGAAAGAGTATTCCCTTGAAGGAGCCAGGTCGGCATCAACAAATACGAAAATCCGGATTTCGCAACTGCGGCAATCTATCTTAGACTTAGAATTAAGGGAGAAAGAAGAGAGAAGCCGCCTGCAGATACTCCTGAACCAGGCCTATGAGAATCTCAGCGGCCAGGTTGCTCAATGGGAGCAGCGCTATGTATTGAAAGCGCCGATAAAAGGAATCGTCGCTTTTACGCGGTTCTGGAGCATCAACCAGAATGTGAAAGTTGGGGATAACGTGATTACGATCGTGCCGGAGGAAGAAAGTGAAATAATCGGCAAGGTGGTTTTACCGGTAATGGGTTCCGGCAGGGTGAAACCCGGTCAAAAAGTCAACATCAAATTTGCCGATTATCCCCACATGGAATTCGGTATGGTCCGCGGTATCATCAAATCAAAATCCTTAATTGCCGCGGATAACCACTACCACTTAGAAGTCACCCTGCCCCACGGCCTGAAAACCAACTACGGAAAGGAGTTGAAATTCGTACAGGAGATGCAGGGGATCGCGGAGGTTGTGACCGAAGACATACGTATGCTGGAGAGGCTCTTCAAACCCATTAAATCGATTTTAAAAAAACATACAGGCGAATAAGCCCCATCAATTTTGCACGAGTAGAATTCCCAATCATCAAAACAAAGCTATTACCCATTTTCTTTTCAATAAACCAGGGGAAATAGAGAGATGCGCAGTTTTGTGCAGCCATAGGGGATTAGCATTAAGGTTTCTTCCGGGTTTTCATTTTTCAGGGTGTAATAATCGGGACTGTAGGGGATGGGCCCGGTGATTCCGCCATAGGGTTTCCACTGCGGAATCATCTTGCCTCTTACCGTGATTATTACGGGCGCGTTGTGGATTGTCCAGGGCTGATCGCGGACCTCTTCCGCCCGGACGATAAAGGATTCTTCCGGCTTGTAGACGCATTCCCACAAAATGCCGAAATTCCAGGGGTCTACAGGTAGAACCCGGTAATCGGCATAGGGTTCCTCACCGGCGATTTTTTCCCATTTTTCGCCGATTTTCAGGGCGTATACCAGCGGCCCCCGCTCTACAGAGGCGCTGTTCTCATAGTGGTAGGAGATTTTTACTTTCATGGGCAACTGCAGCCTGACAATATCTCCCTTCTCCCAGTTGCGCGTTATTTTAAGAATGGATCCCGGTTTGAGCCGGTTTTTATTGTAGGGCTTTTCGTTTATATAAACGGCTGCGGCGTCACACCAACCGGGGATTCTCAGGTGCAGGGGGAAGGAAACGCTCTGCGTACTTTCAAAAATGAAAAGAATCGTATCGTCAAAGGGATAATTGGTGCTTTCCGTGAAGATAACTTCTTTGTTATCCGCCGCTTTTGCCGTGACCCGGCAGGGGGCATAACTGAGGGCCGCCAATCCGTTATCCCGGGTGGCCAGCCATAACTGGGCCGCATATTTGGGCCAGCCCTGGTGGAAATTGGCGGTGCAGCAGCCGTACCCGGTTTCTAAACCGAAGAGCAATTCGCTTTCATTATGTTTGGTGATAAAGTTGTGCCACTCCGTATCACAGGCAACCTGGTTGGGCAATTGGAAGTACTGGCGGGCGCAAAAATCCGCTTTCACCTGGGTGGGGAGCGCGTTGTAGGTCACCCGTTCCAGCAGGTCCGCATACCAGGGATCACCCGTGATTCGCAGGATCGTTTCCAGGCTGAACATATATTCAACAACGGTGCACAGTTCGGTTCCGTGAGTGGGATTGGCTCCGTGGAGCATTTCGTCACCGGAAAACATACCCGTTACCTGGCCGTGATAACGCATCAGGTCCCGGATCCCTTTTGCGACCGCTTTTAGATATTTTGTATCCTTTGCCTGTTGATAATAGACCACCGGCTGCTTGATTCCCATTGCCGTATTCACGCCGTGCCAGTTCCAGGTTTCGGGAAATTCGCTGAGAAAACGCTCGGACCACTGCTCCGTTTGCGCGAATAATATCCGCCCTAAATCGAGCAAAAAAGGTTTCCCGGTGCGATTGTACAACCAGTAAACAACGGAAAGATTTTCGCCCCCCCTCTCTTTTGCCCAATGGGTCCAGTGATTCAGCGGTTTTTTCGGAAGATTCCAGGTCTGGTACCTGAGATAACGGATCATAAAATCGATAACCCGTTTATCTGCCGTCGCTTCATAATAAGATTGCAGCACTTTTAACATAATCATGCGCGGCCACCAGTCATCCTTATTTTTTTCCATCCGGGATAGTTTTTTTTCATCCTCGGTGAATTTCCGCTCCGCATCGGGACGGGGCCCGAACATGCCGTCTTTATCCTGGCTTTCCAGGGTCCAATTGATCCATTTTTCAACTTTGTCGATCAGTTTTTTATCTTTTAATATATAAGCTAAAGGAACCAGCCCGTCCAACCAATAGGGGCCTCGTTCCCAACTATCTCCTTTTCCACCCAGCCAGCCGTTATCCGCGCCCACATCCGGCCAGATTTCATCTAAGTGCCCGGTCATTCCTGCCGCGGCTAATTTTAACTGGTGAAAAATCCACCCTTTGGGTTGAACCGC
>JAGLQA010000030.1 GCA_023137075.1 Candidatus Aminicenantota bacterium | reverse complement strand
CCGCATATGGTAATTCGCCTGACGTATAAACCCCGGAATATACCTTTGCCCTTTGTCCAGACGGTTTCGAATCGTTTTACCACTCCGAAGATCATGCCCACCCCGGTAGATATAAGAGCAAAAAACAAAATCAAGGAATACAGTGCAAACAGCCACTTCTGGCCCAATTGGGTGGTGACAAAATAGACCGGTAAGTTTTCTTTGCTAATTGCCGGAAAAAAGCCCAGTAACATAATGCAGACGAGTGCCAGCATCAAGCCATTTGTAAAAAAACCGAAAAGCGCAGCCCTGAAGCAATGTGCCCTGGTTTTCAGCGTTTCCGACACCGATATTAAGGAGGCGATCAGCACCGATGGGAACGCGCCGTAGACAACAGCCATCCAGAGAATTTTGCCGAATCCCGCGGTGGTGGTTTTTTCAGAGACGATTTTGCCGAGGTTGCCGGAACCCGATTTAATGCCGAGAATGGTCACGATTAACAGCGCGGCAATGATAATAACCGACATGGTGATAGAGGCACTCCGCACCAGGCCGGCCCCAAATATGGTAAATAGCAATAGAACAAGCCCTATTAATATGACTGCGGCGGCGTAGGGGACATGAAGCGATTGACGAATTAGGTCGGAAGCCCCGGCAATAGCGGCTCCTGCCGCCAGTATCGCGGCATATAAAAATAAAAGTTCCCATAAAAGAACGGGTATTTTTTCGTAAGGTGCAAATAGTTTTTTTGTCCAGCTCCTGTAGTCGTAAACCTGGTGTATCCTGGCAAGCTCTAAACCGAAATATACAGCCGTGCCGATAATCGACATGGACAACACGCCGATCCATATGGAATGCCAGCCGAAGCGCACAAAAAACTCGACTTCCTGTCTCCCGGTAGCGAATCCACTACCGGCATGAGTCCCGAACCATACGGCTGCTACGCCGATAGCAGCAGGTAAAGCAAACTTTTTTTTGTCCATCGTTTTTTATATCATAATTATTTAATTTTTTCAATTCCGACAAATATTAATTAAAAAAAAATAATGGTTGCTTTTTTTGCGTTTTTCGATTAAAATAACCACTTTATTATTCTGGGTTCATTTTTTTGATTTTATTTTTTGCCCGGGAGTATAAATGATAATTGATATTGACGAAAATTTATGTAAAGGTTGTGAAATCTGCAGCGACTTTTGTCCGAAAGGAGTACTGGCTGCCTCTAATGTTATTAATAGTAGAGGCTATCACCTGCCTAAAGCGGTCAAAAGAGAGAAATGTACCGGGTGCAAACTGTGTGAATTGTTATGTCCGGAATTGGCAATATTAATTACAAAAAAGACGTGAAACTAAGAAAGCATTATTTAAAAAAACTCGAAAACAGCACGCGTTTCCTGCTCGGCGATGAAGCAGCCGCGTATGGGGCGCTGTATGCCGGCTGCGATTTTTTTGCCGGTTACCCGATTACACCCGCATCGGAGATTGCTGAAGTTATGGCTAAAGAACTCCCCCGGGTGGATGGCTATTTCGTGCAGATGGAGGATGAAATCAGCTCTATCTCTGCCGTTATCGGCGCCGTCTGGGCCGGGGGAAAAGCGATGACCGCAACTTCGGGTCCCGGTTTTTCTCTCATGCAGGAAAATCTCGGTTACGCAATCATGACGGAAACGCCCTGTGTCATTATCAATGTGCAGCGTTCCGGGCCCTCCACGGGCCAGGCGACAAAGCCGGCCCAGGGGGACGTGCTTCAGGCCAGGTGGGGCACCCACGGCGACCACGAAATTATCGCCTTTTCCCCGGCTTCGGTCCAGGAATCCTTCACCCTTACGATTGACGCTTTTAACGCGGCGGAAAAATACCGGACGCCGGTTATTCTGCTTATGGATGGCGAGATCGGCCATCTCCGGGAAAATATCACCTTCCCACCGGTCGAGGATGTTCTTTTAAAAGAGAGAAGAATCGGAGAGCCCGGCACCCTTCCCTTTGGTGGCGAAGCCATTCCGCCGATGTCCACGTTCGGGCAGGGACGGTTCGTTCACGTTACCGGTTCGACCCATAAAGCGAACGGCATGAGGGATGTGTCGACCGAATCGGTCCATCGTGAATTGGTAACCCGGCTCTGCGGCAAGATTAACAACGCCAGGGAGGAATTAAGCCGGGTAGAGGAAGATTATGTTGACGGAGCCAGGGTTGGTGTCCTGGCCTATGGCGCAACCGCCCGCCCGGCTAAGGGCGCCGTAATAGAGGCCCGGAAACGGGGCTGCGCGGTGGACATGCTGCGCCTGATTACGCTCTGGCCCTTCCCGGAGGAAGCGGTAAAAGAGTTTGCTAACAGGGTGGACAGGATTTTTGTC
The DNA here is from genome assembly GCA_023137075.1 of Candidatus Aminicenantota bacterium. Taxonomy (GTDB): domain Bacteria; phylum Acidobacteriota; class Aminicenantia; order UBA2199; family UBA2199; genus JAGLQA01. The sequence continues at coordinate 7,592 of JAGLQA010000030.1, read as the reverse complement.
CCCGAGATGAACCTCGGACAAATCTCCCGGGAAGTGGAGCGTTTTACTTCCAAACCCGTCATCCCGGTATCGAAGATTGGCGGAGTTATCCACACGGTAGATGAAATATTGGAGCAGGTAATTGGAAAGTAGTGCATCGAGTGAAAATAAATTTAAACAACCGCTAGTGGGGAAGTATCTCCGCCAGGAGATTCTGCCCACGGCTTTTTGCCCCGGCTGTGGCTGTGGCACGGTACTCAATTGTTTTACCAGGGCGATAGAGGAGTTGGGCCTTTCTCCCGAAAAGATGGTCTTTGTCACCGGGATCGGCTGTTCCTCCTGGATTCCCAGTCCCTATTTCAAGAGCGACACGCTCCACACGACTCACGGCCGGCCCCTTGCCTTTGCCACCGGGGTTAAAATCATGAGACCGGATCTTCACGTCATCGTAATAGCGGGAGATGGCGACGTTGCCGGTATCGGCGGCAACCACCTTATCCATGCTGCCCGCCGCAACATAGGCATTTCCGTATTTATGGTTAATAATTGGACCTACGGTATGACCGGTGGACAGGTTTCTCCCACGACACCCTTTGGTGTGCCCACCACCACCACCCCTTACCGGAATGTCGAACACCCGTTGCCGGCCGCCGAATTAGTTGCTGCAGCCGGAGCCAATTACGTTTCCCGCTGGACAACTTATCACGTTTTTCCCTTAGTGAAAGCCATGAAGGAGGCGCTCCGGGTGAAAGGTTTTTCCTTTGTCGAAATCATCTCCCAGTGCCCGGTAAGCTATGGTAAATTGGTGAAGATGCGCAAAGGTTCCGATTTTCTTAAACAATACCGGGAACAGTCGGTGAACGTAAATAAAGCCGCGGATATGAGCGATGAAGAGCTTGAAGAGAAGATCGTCGTGGGCAAACTGCAGGAAAAAAACCGCGAAGAATTTGTGTCCGTTTTAAGGAGGATTAATGAGAGATTTCAAAATGAACGGTCAGGCTAACAAGCTGGCGAATATCAGGTTTTGTGGATTTGGCGGGCAGGGAATTCTCCTATCCGGTTTTATTTTCGGAACGGCGGCGGTTATCGACGGGAATAAGGTTTTACAAACCCAATCCTATGGGAGTGAATCCAGGGGTGGGGGATGTCGCAGCGATGTCGTTATTTCAGGGGAAGAAATTCACGATCTGGCTCCTGCCCGCTTCGATGCCCTGGTCGCCCTATCCCAATCGGCCTATGACACCTACATTAATTCTCTCCATGAAGACGGCTTCCTGGTAGTAGACGAGGACCTGGTAAATCCGGAAAAACAGCCTGCTGCGGGAACCTACCGGGTTAAAGCGACGGAGATTGCCCATAAAAAACTCGGCAATAAGTTAGCGGCCAATATGGTTATGATGGGCTTTACCTCTGCCCTACTTGAATCGGTTTCAAAAGAATCGTTGAAGAAGGCGATCGGACAATATGTATCTAAGGATACTTCGGAGCTGAATCTGCAAGCCTTCGAGGAAGGATACCGCTTAGGAAAAGAACAATCTTCCCGGTAATCCTTTAAGCCTGTCGTCCCGGTTATGTTTTGAGCCATTTCCTGGCGCTTTTCGAGGCGTTTATTTGCCCTTCGGTGATATAGAGTTCGTGGTTTTTTTCGATTTCCGATAATTCATAGTAATAATTAACCATTATACCGGCCGCCTGTTTCAATCCCTTCGCCGATGAATTTCCAAGCCAGTTTATCCGTTCGATTCGCGCGCCGTTGCCCAGGTGAAAATTGGCCACCGGGTCGAACGCTTTTTCATTTTTTTTCTCGTAAATCAAAAAATGGGCGCATAACCTCATCAGGATGGGTTTCAAAAGCTTAGCTAGTTCCGGGTCGCTGCTCCAGGTGGAATTCAGGAGTCCCAATAAACCGGAAGCGGCATTTGTGTCTGCGGTCTTATACCTGAGGACTTTAATCTCAGCCGGTGATAAGATCGACTCGTCACCATTATACAGCACCTGGTCAAGCCATTTCCTGAAAGAGGGCACCGGCGAGAGAGTGACAAAATGTTTAAGGTTTTTTGATTTATTCGATAATTCCTCGATCACCCGTTTTATAAGGAAATTTCCGAAATTAATTCCTATCAGTCCCCGCTGGGCGCTGGATATCGAATAGAATATGGCTGTGTCTGCTTCTTCGGGCTTGATGGTTGCAGTCTCCTCATCCAATAGCTTCCGGATGTTTCCGGATATTTCATTATCCAATGCCACTTCCACAAATATAAGCGGTTCCTCCGGCATCTTGTTATGAAAGAATGCAAAACAGTGCCGGCCCGATTCGAGCCTGTTTTTCATGTCGGCCCAGGAGCGGATTTCGTGGACCGCTTCATATTCGATGAGTTTTTCGAGAAGCGAGGCCGGCGACTGCCAGGTAATCTCTTTCAGGTCCAGCAGCCCGATATCGAACCAGGAGGAAAGTATTCCTTTTAAATCGATATCAAGTTTTTTTAAAAAAGGATTGGTTTTTCTTATGGGCAGGAGTTCCGCTCGAAAGTCGATTAAAAATTTGAAACCGTTGGGGAGCGCGTTAAACTGTTTTAAAAGCTTGACCCGGGGGGCGATTAAGGTTTTTGAAAGTTCCATTTCCACCTTGACGCGGGACTCTTCGTCCTCCGCGTTTTGAAACTCCCGGGTGACAGCCGTCACTTTCTGTTGGTCTATATCGAAGTCCCGGGCCAGTATTTTCATGAATTTTTGCCGGCCCTCTTTTGAGAGGCCGAGGTAAATCCCCCCCAATTCGACCGACCTGGACCGGCTGGAGATGTCCCCTCCCCTGGCAAACACGCATTCGTGAATTTTTTTTCGTAAATGTTCTTCATCCGCACCGGAGAGATCGGGATCTAATTTACCGGTAACTACCATCCGGGTTTTGCTGACTATTTTTTGCCAGGTTTTCAAAATTTCATTCATGGTTCTGCGGCTGAAAGCGGCAAAAGATTTGTCTTTTTCTTGATCCGTTTTTTTCGTCATAATACATATTATAAGAAAATTTTACAATATATCAACCCCGTCCTTAAATTAACAGCAATTCTAATTTTGACTTATAAGATGTTTATGCTTTTAAAACCGAGATGACATCTAAGGCATACCGGATTTTGCCGAAGGGAGCCGACACCTGGATGCCGGCCACATGCTCCTTTACCTGTCGCACCATCTCCCCGGCTATAGCAATTCCCTCCCGGAGAGCGGCTTCTTTCGAATCCGTCCGGCGCATGCGCTCCATTATCTTTTCGGGTATCGAAATCCCCGGGACTTCGTTGTTCATGAATTCGGCATTCCTGAGACTCACTAAAGGCCAGATTCCAGCAATAATCGGGATGCGCACATGGTCGATCTTCTCAAGAAAACGCAGCAATTGATCGATGTCGAACACAGGCTGGGTCATGGCAAATTCCGCCCCGGCTTTGACTTTCCACTCGAAACGGCCGATTTCTTTATCGATTTCACCGGCCCCGGGATTTAAGCCCACCCCGATCAAATACCCGGTGGGTTTGCCGATGCCGTTACCGCCTAAGTCCACCCCCCGGTTCAGGTTCCGCACCATATTGGTCAGGCCGATGGAATCCACGTCAAAAACAGCCGTGGCATCCGGGGCGTCTCCCATCTTTGGCGGGTCGCCGGTTATGATAAGAATATTCCTGATCCCCACGGCGTACAATCCCAGCATATCCGACATCATGCCCAAAAGGTTGCGGTCCCGGCAGGTATAGTGCAGCACCGTTTCAATGCCCACGTGTTTTTCGATGAGGGAGCTCAGGTGCTGGGCGCTCATGCGGGCCAGTGCCCGGGGGCCGTCCGGGATATTGATTGCATCGACGTTGTTCTCTTTTAGTATGTGTGCTAACTCTAATATTTTTGTCGCATCGCAGCCCCGGGGAGGGACGATCTCTACTGTAGTAACGAACTCTCCGGCTGCGATCTTTTTGCCTAATTTTGATTTCCGGGCGGTGGGGATGGTATCTACTTTTTTAATAGCCTTTTTTTCGACCTTAACGATGGCCGGCCGTTTTCGGGGAATGATGGAACTGATAGCGTTTCTCATCGCCTTAATATATTCGGGGGTTGTGCCGCAGCAACCGCCGATGATTTTCACACCTGTTAAAAGAAAACGGCGCGCGTACTCGGCCATGTACTCGCCGGATGCTAAATAAAATTTTCGTCCTTCGACAATTTTGGGTTTGCCGGCATTGGGAATCGCCGAAATGGGCTTTCCGGTAACCTTTATAACCCTTTCAGCCACCTGCAGCATGGCATGGGGACCGGTACTGCAATTCAGCCCGATTACATCAACGCCCCATTCGTCCAGGCAGCGGGCGATTTTTTCGGCGTCGGTGCCGAAGGTGGTTTTTCCATCATCTCCCACGGTGGCGGAGGCAATAATCGGCAGATCGCAGGTTTCCCGGACAGCCCGGACAGCCTGGTGAATCTCGCTCAGGTTGGAAAAGGTTTCCAGGATGAAGAGGTCCACACCGCCATCTTTTAGAGCCGCCGCCTGTTCCTTGAATGCTTCCCTGGCTTCCTCTAAAGAGGTAGGGCCTAATGGTTCGATCCGGATACCCAACGGGCCGATAGAACCGGCAACCAGGGCATCCGACCCGGCCACTTCCCGTGCTAACCTGGCCCCCTGTAAGTTTATCTCGTGTAGTTTCTCTTTGAAACCATGGGCAGCGAGTTTGAAGCGGTTAGCGCCGAAGGTATTGGTCTCGATGCAGTCTGCCCCGGCCTTTAAATACTCCGTATGAATTTTTTTAATCAGTTTCGGCAGGGACAGGTTCAATTCGTCGTAGCAGCGATTGATAAAAATCCCATGGGAATAGAGCATGGTGCCAAAGGCCCCATCGAAGAGGAGCACGTTATCTTTCAATCTTTTTTCTAACTCTTTTTTAGTCATTTCGATTTGTATCCTTATTTGTAATTGTAAGGCAAATAGGACAAAAAAACAACCAGGGCTGGCCCCGGCAGAGGGCTGAGGCACGAATTTTTTTGCTAATAAGCTTAATTATGTTATAATTATGACATGGAAAAGCGAAAAAAAACAAAGGGAATATTAATTTTAAAAAATCACAACGAAGCCGATGAGATTGATTTTGAATTGGATTATTTACTCTCTTTGTCTACCGCTGAACGGTTTCGGTTAATGGAGAACAAAAGCCTCGAAATCAAACATTTAATGGAACAAAATGGACACCGAAGGCCTGCTGAAGTTATTAAACGAAAATAAAGTCGATTATGTAATTATTGGGGCTACAGCATTCCCGGTCCACGGCTATGCGCGGGCCACCCTTGATATCGATATTTTTGTAAGACCTGAGTTAGAGAATATAAAAAAAGTAAAAAAAGCGCTAACGGAATTCGGTTATGATTTGACCGATATCAGTAACCGGGATTTACTCAATAATAAATTGCTCATCAGGCAATACATCGTTGAAACAGATATCCATCCTTTTGTGAAAGGTATTACTTTTGAAGAGATATGGAAAAATAAGATTAAGTCTAAGATCGGTAATACTGAGGCTTATTTCCCATGTCTTGATAATATAATAAAAATGAAAGAAGCAGCAGGTCGTACAAAAGATTTAGAAGACCTGAAATTTTTAAAAAAAATTAAAGAGCGTAAAATCAAAGACAAAAATAGCCGGAGTTAATTACCCGGAAGCCTGCTTCGTTTTTTTAAACCAGGTTTACAACTTGACATCAATTTTCTATGATTTATAATATAGTTTACTACTAATTACCGGAGGAAACATGGCACGAATCGAGCCCTTTAAAGGAATTAGACCGAAAAAAGAATTTGCCACCAGGATCGCGGCGCCGCCATACGACGTTTTGAACTCAAAGGAAGCGAAAATAGTAACAAAAAAGAATGAACTTTCTTTTTTGCGTATTACCAAACCGGAGGTGGATCTGCCGGATGGAATCGCCCTCGATTCCGATCAGGTCTATGAAAAAGCCAGAGAGAATTTCGCGGCCTTTTTAAATGACGGCATCCTGATGCGGGATGAAAAGAAGAACTTCTATCTTTATAAACAGGTATGGGGTGACCACGTGCAGGTCGGGTTGGTTGCCGGAGCATCGGCCCGTGACTACCAGGATGATGTGATAAAAAAGCACGAATTTACCCGGCCCGATAAAGAGCAGGACAGGATGAGACACATCGAAGTTCTCAATGCCAACACCGGCCCGGTATTTCTCACCTTTAAACAAAACGATGTGATTACCGGTTTGTTTGAGCAGGCCCTGAAAAAGGAACCGGAGTATGATTTTGTCTCTGACAAAGATGTACGGCATATTTTTTACCTGGTCGATGATGACGATTTGATCACGAAGATCAAGGCGGAGTTCTCTAAAATAGAATATCTGTACGTGGCAGACGGGCACCACCGCTCCGCTGCCGGGACAAATATCAAGATAAAAAGGGAAAAAGAAAACAAGAACCATACCGGTGACGAAGAGTACAATTTTTTCCTTTCCGTTATTTTTCCTCACAACCAGATGAAGATCCTGCCCTATAACCGGGTTGTAAAAGATATTAAAGGAATGTGCAAAGCGGAATTCTTTTTAAAGGTTTCCGAGAAATTTACCTATGAAGAAACGGAGACGAAAACCCCGGAACGGTATCATGAATTTTGCCTTTATATTGACGGCAAATGGTATCTATTAAAAGCCAAACCGGGCAGTTTTGCCGAACCGGACCCGGTAGCCGCATTAGATGCCGCCATTTTACAAAACAATCTCCTCGGCCCCGTATTGGGGATCGAGAACCCCCGGACCGATAAGCGGATCGATTTTGTCGGCGGTATCCGCGGTACCGGGGAATTGGAACGGTTGGTTGACAAAGAAGGTTACAAAGTGGCCTTTTCTCTTTCTCCCACCACTATTGAGCAATTGTTCAAAGTCGCCGATTCCGGCAATGTAATGCCCCCCAAATCCACCTGGTTTGAGCCCAAGTTGGCGAGCGGCCTAATGATTCATTCCTTAGAAGATTAAAAATGCAAAAACTTGACGGTAAAGAGGTTTCGGCCAAGATCCAGGAAGAAATAAAAAAGGAGATCGAAGACTTAAAGCGGAAAACCGGCAAAGTCCCGGGGCTAACGGTGGTCAGGGTGGGAGAAGACCCGGCCTCTAAAATTTATGTAAGAAGCAAAGATAAGATGGCAGCTAAATTGGGGGTTCATTCCCAGGTGATTGAATTTGCTGAGGATATCTCCCGGGAAAAGCTCATCCGGACGATACGGGAATTGAATGAAGATGACAATGTAGACGCCGTATTGGTTCAAACCCCCCTCCCTGAAAAATTCGACACCTGGGAGGTGCTCGACACCCTCAGTCCCGATAAGGATGCAGACCGTTTTCATCCCCTCAACTTAGGCATGGTGCTCTTGAACCGGACGAATATATTCCCCTGCACTCCGGCCGGCATACTGGAAATCCTGGACTATTACCGGATAGATGTGACCGGGATGGATGCCGTGGTTATCGGCAGGAGTTTTATCGTCGGCAAACCGGCAGCCGGTATGTTGACCAACCGGAATGCCACGGTTACCATATGTCATTCGAGAACAAAAGATTTACCCGGC
>JAGLQA010000003.1 GCA_023137075.1 Candidatus Aminicenantota bacterium | reverse complement strand
GAAGTGCAAGAGGGTTCCGAACTCTTCGGCAGGGCATTCGAACACTTTCTCACCATGGAAGTATTTGCCCACTCATCTTATTCGGACATGAATTATCCTGTTTCCTATTGGAGAACCGCATCCGGGTTCGAAGTCGATTTGATTCTAAATAGCCGGGTGGCAGTGGAAATAAAATCTACCGACCGGGTGACAAACAAGCACCTCAAAGGATTGCGGGCTTTTAAGGAAGAGCACGATTGCACATGTATCCTTGTCTCCAGGGATGAACGTCCCAGGCAGACTTTTGATGAAATCTTGATCCTACCCTGGCGAGTTTTTCTGGATCGGTTGTGGGCGAATGAGATCGTAGTACCTTAAGAAATAAAAGAGGGGGAATCCGCTTCAATTTGTCCGACAATATGATATACTTTAGGCATGATGCACTTCATGCAGGATAGGAGGTTAACATGAAAAAACGGTATTACCTATTGTCGGTTTTAATCATATCCTTGCTGCCGCTTTGCGGGTGCGGCAGCAACAACCTGGGCGCCGTGGACGGGAGCACGGCCGAGCCGGAATTCCTGTCCGCCGGAAAATTCAATTACGAAGCGTCCTGGCAGGAGGTGCGGGATTACACGGACAAGGGCCTGCCGAAGTCTGCCCTGAAAGTGGTGGAGAAGATTTATAAAGCTGCAAAAGAGGAAAACCGGGCTGACGAGTTTATCAAATCCTTGATACATAAGATGCATTTTTTCCGGCAAGTGGAAGAAGAAGCGTTCATCAAGATATTCGACTTACTGAATAATGAGATCAAACAAAGCCGGTTCCCCGCCGCGCCGGTGCTGCACTCCATGCTGGCCGAGCAATACTGGAACTACTACCAAAGCAACCGCTACCGGTTTTTAAAGCGAACGGCCGCGGCTGCGGGTGAGGTGAAACAGGAAGATATACGCACCTGGGATTTAAGAAAGATCGTCGAAGAAGCGGTCCGCCACTATCGAAAATCCCTGGAAGATGCCGAAAAATCGAAGAATATGCGTATCGATATCTTCGACACCATATTGGTTAAATACACCACCGGCCGCGCATACAGGCCCACACTCTACGATTTCCTGGCCCACCGGGCCGTTGATTTTTTTATGGACAGCGAATCGGGACTGACCCAGCCGGTCTACCGTTTCACTCTCAATAAGGATGATTATTTTGCCCCGGCCCGGAAATTTGTCCGGCAAAACCTATCCACCCGCGACCCCCTCTCCTTTCCATATCATGCCCTTAGGATCCTGCAGGATTTGATCCGCTTCCACCTGCGGGATAAGAATCCCGAAGCGCTTATCGATGTAGACCTGAAAAGGCTGCGTTTCCTTTATAAAGAAGCGGTTATCAGCAATAAAACGATCATCTACGAAAAAACCCTGAAAGAGATGGCTGCCGTCCACGGCAAGGTACCCGTCGCGGCCGAGGTTTATTATGAACTGGCAGTCCTGTACAACGAATTGGGCGATAAATACAAACCCCGGGACAAATCGGCGAAAACATATAAATGGCACAAAAAAAAGGCCCATGACCTGTGCAAAGAAACCATCGACAAGTATCCCGGTTCTATCGGCGCTCAAAATTGCGCCGGGCTGATCAATAAAATCGAGGGCCGCAAATTAGATATTATATTAGAACGAGCCCTGGTTCCGGGACAACCGGCCCGGGCATTGCTTAAATATAAGAACCTCGATAACGTATATTTAAAAGTTGTCAAAACCGACCGCCGGGAAATCGAAGATAAAAAAAGATTGAATTACAAAAAGATGGCGGTTTATTTTAACGGCAAAGAGGCGGTGAGTAGTTGGCAGACGAAGCTCCCCCGGGACGGTGATTTCCAGGAGCATTCCTCTGAAGTTAAGATAGACGGCCTGACCGCCGGTGAGTACGTATTGTTGGCAGCCGAAACCAGGGGATTTGATTTGGTGAATCATGCCGCGGCTTACACCTTTTTCACCGTTTCCAACATCGCTTATGTGCACCGTCAGAGCAGCACAAAGGGACTGGAATTTCACCTGCTGCGGCGCGACAGCGGGGCGCCCCTGAGCGGAGCGGCGGTTCAGGTCTGGTACCGCGAATACAACCGTCCCACCCGGAGCTATATTCATAAAAAAGGCCCCCTATTCCGGAGCGACGCCAACGGTTATTTAAACATCGCCCGGCAGCCGGGCATAAAAAACTACTTTAAGTTAGAGTTCAGCCGCGGTGAAGACCATCTGTTTGAGCGCCGGGAATTTTATGTCAGCGGCCCTCACAACCGTTACTCGAAAACAACCCGTACTTTTTTCTTTACCGATCGCTCCATCTACCGGCCCGGCCAGACGCTCTACTTTAAAGGCATCATGCTGCACGTGGACAGCGAAGCCGGTGAAAATAGCCGCATCCTGCCCAACCGCTCTTCACGGGTGGTTTTGTACGATGTCAACAACCAAAAAGTCAGTGAATTGAATCTCAAAAGTAACGAATTCGGCACCTTCAGTGGTACCTTCCAACTGCCTACGGGACGTCTGAACGGCCTGATGCGGATTTCCAACGGTTACGGCAGCGCCAATTTTTCCCTGGAAGAATATAAGCGCCCGAAATTCCAGGTGACCTTCGACCCGCTGAAAGAAACTTATAAGCTTGGAGATAGGGTCACGGTCACAGGCAGGGCCACCGCCTACGCCGGTTACAATATCGATAACGCGGATGTGAAATACCGGGTGAAACGACAGGTGTTCTACCCTTATCGCTGGTGCTGCTGGTGGTATACGCCGCCGGCGCCGGAAATGGAGATACTGAACGAAGTATGCAAAACAGACGCTAAAGGGAAGTTCGAAATCACCTTCGAGGCCGCAGCAGATCTTACCGTATCAAAAGACCTGCAGCCGGCCTTTAATTTTGTGGTCCATGCCGAAGTTACGGATATCAACGGTGAAACCCGGCAGGCCGATAAACGCATTCCCATCGGTTACACGGCGCTAAAAATAGGCCTGAACGTGCCGGAACAATTGAACAAGGACAGGGATTCCTACACCTGCCCCCTTACGACCGCCAACCTGTCCGGTGATTTTGTTCCCGCCGCCGGCACGGTTACTTTTTACCGGTTAAAAGAGAACAGCCGTTTAACCCGGAAACGGCTCTGGGACACCCCCGATACCTTTACTATGAGCCGGGAGGAATCCTATAAAACCTTCCCCCATGATCCTTACACCGATGAAGACGACTACCACCAGTGGGAACGGGAACAAAAGGTCTTCCGTAAAACTTTCGATACGTCGAAAAATAGAGAGTTAAAATTGTTCGGCCTCGGTAGATGGAAGAGCGGGAAATACCTGGTGGAGATGGAATCCAAAGACAGGTACGACAAGCCGGTGAAAGAGATTCTCTACTTTACCCTCTATTCCACGAAAGATAAACGGGTCCCCTATACCCAGTTGGACTGGGTCACCCTGCCCGAAACCAGTGTCGAGCCCGGGGGGAAAGCGATACTGTTGATCGGCTCCTCCGCCCGCGATGTCCGGGTTATCTATGAAGTGGAGCGCCGGGGGAAGATCGTGGAAAAAAAATATCTTTCCCTCTCGGATGGGCAGAAAAAGATAGAAATTACCATACAAGAAAAACACCGCGGCAATCTGGGTATCCACCTCACCTTTGTCAGGTGCAACCGGGTTTTCAGACACAGTAAAACCATTATGGTACCCTGGTCCAACAAGAACCTGGACATCAGCTTTGAAACCTTCCGCGATAAGTTGAAACCCGGGGAGAAAGAGGAGTGGCGCATAAAAATCAAGCCGCGTGAAGGAGAGCGGGGCGGCACACCGGGAGAAAAGGTGGTGGCCGAGATGCTGGCCACCCTCTACGATGCCTCTTTAGACGCCTTCAGGCCGCACCATTGGGGTTTTCACGTCTTCCCCTATCACTACAATCAGCAGCCATGGCTCGGCAACGGCTATTTTAATACCGTGACATCCCGGCGCATCGGCGTGCGGCAAAAACCATCCTCCTACCTGCATAAATATTACGACCAATTGAACTGGTTCGGGTTTTATATAGGCCGTTATTACTCTGGCCGCGAATTGAGCAAGTCGATGGTCCGGCCCCAGGCAGCGCCGCCCCCCGGTCATTCCGAAGGTATCCGTGTACAAACCGGCAAGCATGAAAAATGGGCTTTAGATGGAGCGGATCTCCAGAAATCGAAAAAACGGAACGGCGATAAAGATGATAATGCGGAAAGCATAGGAGCGGCTCCATCCTACATTAACACGGGAGCCTATGAACAATCTGTCGGAGGAGCGGTAAAACCAACTGCGGATCTCTCGACGGTAAAAGCACGCAGCAATTTCCAGGAGACCGCCTTTTTCTATCCCCACCTGAGAACCGGAAAAGAGGGTGAGATTGTTATCGCTTTTACTGTACCCGAAGCCCTGACCAGTTGGAAGATGCTGGGATTTGCCCACAGCAAAAACCTGGAATACGGGCTCATCACGAATCGATTGGTCACGCAGAAGGAGTTGATGGTCGTCCCCAATGCTCCCCGTTTCTTACGGGAGGGCGACACCCTGGTTTTAACCTCCAAAATCACCAACCTGTCGCAGAAGGAGCTTTCCGGCAAGGTCCGCCTGATGCTTTTCGATGCCGCCACCCTGCAGCCCGTGGACGCGAAATTCAAGAACAACGGCGCCGAAAAAACGTTCACTGCCCGAAAAGGGGAGAGTGACCGGGTTAGCTGGCAACTGCAAATCCCGGACGATGTAGACACCGTCACCTACCGCATCGTGGCCCGGGCCGGTCAATTTTCCGACGGTGAAGAGAAACCCCTGCCCATCCTGAAAAACCGCATGCTGGTCACCGAAACCCTGCCCCTGCCGGTACGTTCGCTGCAAACAAAAGATTTCCGGTTTGAGAAGCTCATTCAATCCGCAAAATCCAACACCTTAAAGCATCACAAATTGACCCTGGAATTTACCGCCAACCCGGTATGGTACGCGGTCCAGGCCCTGCCTTTACTGATGGAATATCCCTATGAATGCCTCGAACAAATTTTCAGCCGTTTTTATGCCAACTCTATGGCCGCCTATATCGTCGATTCCAACCCGAAAATCAAAAGGGTGTTCGATACCTGGAAACGTTCCGGGAGTGCCAATGCCCTGCTTTCAAATTTGGAGAAGAACCTGGAGTTGAAGACCCTGTTATTGGAAGAAACCCCCTGGGTGTTGAATGCGCGGAATGAAACGGAGCGTAAGAAACGAGTTGCCCTGCTCTTTGACCTGAATAAGATGACCTCCCAGCAGGAGCGGGCCCTGCAAAAA
>JAGLQA010000299.1 GCA_023137075.1 Candidatus Aminicenantota bacterium | reverse complement strand
TCTACCAGGATAAATTCCCCTCTCGGGAGGGGTGGCGGCGTCAGCCGCCGGGGTGGGTTCAGAGATCTTTGATCTTTTTCAGGCGATCGATCTCGCGGCGCTCCTTCTTGGTGGGTCGCCCGGCTCCTTTGTCCCGGAACGCAAGGGGGTTTATTCGTATAAGACGCAGCTTCTCGAACTCCTTTGCCGGGGTGGTTTCTTCTACCAGTTCCGCGGCCGCGCGGGCAGACACCCGCTTTTGCGCCAATCCTAGCACCCTGAAGCTGCGGGTTATGGGCCCGGCTTTCATCTCCACGATTTCATCGAGTTTAACGGTATAAGAGGGCTTGACTGCCGCGCCATTGACCTGGATTTTGCCGTTCTTGCACAATTGGGTTGCCTGGCTGCGGGTCTTGCATATCCTTACCGCGGCTAACCATTGATCCATGCGTACTTTATTGTCCCGGTTCATTTTTATTGATTCCCAACACTGTGGGTTTTGCTAAGGTTCGATCAAAATATTTTATTTTAAAGAGAGAAACCATCTAAGACGGTCACGTTTCCCGGGTATTTGGCCGCGATTTCCCGGCTCTCTTCCAGGAGTATGGGGAGGGAAACTCGACTGCCTGCTGCGGGCACGATGACAAAGGGCGATAAGGAAGTAGCCAGTTCCGCCAGTCCATGGTCCCCGGTGGCTATCCGGCAGGCTGTGTCTAACAGGAATTTGCCGATTTCGGCGGCAAATTCTTTATCTTCGAGCTTTTGCAGGGAGCCGCGGCTGACGGTGAAGGCAATGCCCCGGGGCAGGCAGTCATCGATATTGAATTGCTCGGTGCCGGTGTAGAACACCATCCGGGCGGTATGACCGGATGCCTGGCGGGTCATCTCTTCGTAGGGGATATGTTTATAGTCCACACTAAGTTTTTCCGCAAGCTCTTTGGCCAGGGCTACGCCTAACCGGTCGCTGTCGGCGAACTGCTTCTGCTCTTCACCGGACAGTAAATCATACACGATTCCACATGCGCCGCAGCCGTCATGCGACGATACCGCGTCCACATCCCCGTCAAGTACCCGGGCAGTAGTATCGAGGCCGGCCAATACGGCCTGCCAGCCCTGCTTCCCCTGCTTCGTGCCGGCATGAAAGGCCAGGACAATGCCGGGGCCGCCTAAGCCGACCGATTTGCCGCCTGCTCCTTCGTCCATACAGCCTGCCAACCGGTACGCCGGGATGATAACGGCCTGTTTGTTTTGGTTGAGTAGGTCGTAGATGGTGCGGTTGATTTCCGCCAGGGGCACATGCAGCAAATTTGTACCTCCGAACCGGTCCCAGGTTGTTTTTAGTTTCCGATTATAGTGGTTTTCCATGGTATTACTTTATCGTATCATTGGTTCCGGCCTTTGTATTGGTCCAAAAGACCGGTGAAATATTCCTTCACTTCCCTTTCAAAACGTTCCCGGTTAAATCGCTTACTGCGGACAAAGGCATTTTGGCTTATTTTCATTTGCAGGCCGGGATTTTCGATTAAACGCAGGGTGTACTTGATCAATTCGGCGGAGGTGGTGACGCGGAAACCGGATTTATCCTGGTCCACGATCTCTCTCTGACCGCCGCCGTCAAAAACGATGGGCGCCAATTTGTTCTGCATGGCTTCTACAATGGTCATGCCGAAATGCTCCACCAATGCCGGATCCGCTTGATCGAGACCGCAGAGGTGCCAGAAAATTTTCGCCTTTTTATACAGGTTTTTCAATTCGTCGCCGGGTATGTTCACCTTTAATTCGATGTTCTCGGTACCGGGCGCCTTCAGGAGATCGCGTATCTTCTGCAAATAGGGATTACCTTCATGACTGCCGCCAACCAATACCAATTTCCACCCTTTTAAACGGTCGGGCATTCGTATGCAAAGTTTCCTGAAGGTGCGGACCATTTCCACCTGTTTTTTACTGCCGCCGGTTTCAAACCGGGCCACGGAAAGGATGATGTTTTCCTTTTCTAGTTCTTTCTCCTCCGGTTCCATATCCACCGGCGGATATATGTGTTTATGAGGAGAAAACTTCCATTTTTTTTCGATCCAGTCTGACGTATATTTACTATTATATATTATATAACTATAATTATCGGCATAAAAATAACTTGTAGGCCTCCTTTCCGGGAAATGACAGATGATAAAGGAGACATTTGAGAGAGGATAAACCATCTCATTCATGCCGTTGTTTATGAAAAAATCGAAGCTGCCGCTCTCTTTTCCGATAATATGAAAGGGATTTTCGACTCTCCGGGTCACCCGGCCCGGGTCTAAATTAACCGGGTCAAATTGATCGAAAAAGGGAATGGGTATGATCTTGATCTTGCACTTTGACAGGTCCAGATGATACCAATCCGATATATTTTTGTGTGTGACCTCTTTATTGGCCAGGATGGTGATATCAAACATGTCCTGCAGTGCGTGGGCCACGGTGAAACCGTATTTCTCACCGCCGCCGATGATATGAAAGGTGTGGTCATAGATGGCCAGGGTGGGTTTCCTGATACCCAGGGCTGTTTCAATGCGCAGCAGCAGGTTGTAAGCCGCCTGCAGCCCGGCCTTCTCCTTGAGAAATTGCAGGATACCCGGCATTAAGGGCTGAAACAGCGCGGTATTGTTCTCCCGGCCGGTTTTTACCAGGATCGAGAAAAATAGTTGATTGATCTCCACTGCCGATAATTCCCGGTAATGTTCATTGACGATCTCCACTGATTTTTTCGGAGAGTTTGCGATTTTTTCTTTGACTTGTTCTAAGGCTTGTTTATTCATTTTTCCTGCGGTGAACGCGGTTAATCGATTTTTCTCCGTATATTTTTCAGCTCATCTAAGAGCAGTTCCCGGTCGTCTTCAAAATCCTTGATGCGTTCTTCTAACTCTTTTATCTTTTTTTCATTATATTGGAAACGAACAAATGCAGCCAGGTGAAATGCCACCAATTGATCATTAAACCGTCTTTGTTTTTCCAATATGGAATTGGTATAGGCGCCGGCCAGTTTCATGATGATTCGTTTCACAAAAACGATCGGTTTTCCCAATATTTTCCGGTGAGAGGTTATATTTGCCGGATCGGGCGTAGGATCGCTATCGTCGTTTAAAAAAGATAGGCGGCGGCCCATCAGGTTATCCAGTTCCCTGTGAGAGAGTTCCCAGGGATCGATATGAAAATCCCGGTCTATTTCGCTCTTCACTAATTTTTTGATACTCTCTTTTTCTTCTATGCTCCGGAAAATTTCGTCCTTCGCGTCTTTTATTTGCGCTGCTATTTTTTCTTTTTCCATTTTTCTTATCCGCTGAAAATTTCAGGTGAAATAGTATCATTATTTAACGCTTTAAGCAACCCAAATCATTGAATTATCCGTCTTTTTGGTGTACAATAGGTTTTAGTAACAACAGCTTTCTATTAATATTTCAGTAACCAGGGCTCGGTACATAATGGAAACAACAATCGAAAGACTAAAACGAATAAGTAGAATGCCCTTTTCCACGATTTGCCGGAAAATTTACTGCAAGGTAAAAAAGAAAAAACACCTGCCTCCAGGCACGGTATTCGACGCCAATATTCGAATCGTAAATCTACATACCTGCCGGGATGAGGGCAGGGTACATTTTTCAGGTGACTTTATTTCGCCTAAAAAAAACCGGATCCGTTGGATCAAGGTTTATTCCCGGGGCGTTTTCTTAGGCGAAGTCAAACCCGGTAAGAAAGACAGCCGCAAACGTATTACCGTCGATATCGAAGTACCTCTTTCACCCTTTAACGATGTTTTCGAATTCTATATAGAATACCGGAATAGCTCCGGTATTTATTTAGGAAACTTAGAGCTTTCATATTTAACCGCTTTGAGCAAATTTGAAAAGGAACTGGTTGAGAAAAGCCGTGATGTAACCATCCCCCCGCCGGATATTATATTTCTCACCCAGGGCCACCGGGAACCGGATGTCTACCTGCGTTCCGTTCCCAGGGGCGTTTATAAACTCAAACAGGTTCTTAGCGAACTGGGCATCCCTTTTGAAAAGATGCGTACCATCCTGGATTTCGGTTGTGGTTCCGGGCGTTTGATTCGCGGCTTTTATGCGGACGATCCGACCCGCAGCATTTTCGGAGCCGATTACAATGAAGAATTAATCGCCTGGGCGAAACAACATTTACCCCCGGAAATCACGTTTATCAAAAACGAATTCGATCCGCCCTTACCCGTAGAAGACCGTAAATTTGACCTGATCTATTTAGTGTCAGTCTTCACTCACCTCCCCCTGCCAAGCCAGCAAAAATGGTTGACCGAGTTTAAACGTATTTTAAAGAGTGGGGGTATTCTGGTAATTTCGCTGCACGGCATGGCCTATTTATACGAATTCTGGCGAAAGAGTTCCGAATCCTATGAAGACCTGATGATAACCGGTTATACCAAATCATATAAAGGTTCACACTCCGTGGCCGGCAGCAATCAATACTTTACCGCCCATATGCCGGAATATGCAAGCAAGACCCTCTTCAAAGACTGGAATACTCTGGCCTGTCTGCCCGGGGGGCAACTGCGGAATCAATTGGCCACATTCGATATCTTAGGATTTTCCGGTGCTCAGGATATATACGTACTATCTCCTTAAATTTCTTTCTATGAAAAGTAATAATCCTGATCAAGATTAGATGGAGTTTAATATTATGCAGAAAGCCATTAAACGATTTATACCAACGTCATGGAAACCGGAAGCAAGAAAGCTTTATTACGCACTGTTCAAGCCCTTCGTATCTATTTTAAAAAGGGGATTTCATTTTATTCCCGATAAGATTGAGCTATTAACGGGCAAAAGGTCCCGGTTAACTCCGCCGAAATGGATGCTTTTTGTCGGTGCCGGGGATTTTAAGGCAATTGGGGAGAAACTTCTCGGTCATTTTATAGAAATAGCCGGGCTTAAACCCGGGGATAGAGTTTTAGATGTGGGCTGTGGAATAGGTAGGATGGCGGTACCTTTAACAGGTTATCTAAAAAACGGAGGTAGCTACGAAGGAATCGATATAGTTACCGATGGCATCAGGTGGTGCAAAAAAAACATCACCCCACTGTATCCGAATTTTCGGTTTCAGTTAGCTAATGTCTACAATGAGGCTTACAATCCGAAAGGAAAATATAAAGCGTCCGAATATCGGTTTCTTTATAAAGACGAATCTTTTGATTTTATATTTTTAACTTCCGTATTTACCCATATGCTGCGTCCGGAAATTGAGAATTATCTTTCCGAAATTTGCCGGGTATTAAAAAAGGGAGGCAGATGTTTGATTACGATGTTTCTTCTGAATGAAACATCTTTAAAGCTTATTGAATTAAAGCAGAGCTCTTTCTACTTCCGGTACAATTTTAAGGGAGACCGGGTAAATGATAAAGAGAATCCTTGTGATGCAGTGGCTTACGATGAAAAATATACCAGGAAATTATACAACAAAAACAATCTTGAAATCTTAGAACCTATATATTATGGCTCATGGTGCGGTAGAAAAGAAACTTTGTGCTACCAGGATTACATTTTTTCGGTTAAAAAGATTAGCTGAGATTCAGGTCGTTTTTTTTTATATTTGACAATTATTACTTCTTGAATTAATATTAAATTTTAAAATTTTTCGTAAATAAATGAGGTGAAATATGTCGAAGAAAGTTTTAGTAGCAACCGTAAAACCCTTTGCGAAAGCCGCAGTGGAGAGTATTGCCGGCATCATTAAAGATGCCGGTTACGAATTGGTCCTGCTGGAATCCTACCCGGACCCCGCGGACATGATAAAAGCTGCCGCTGAGGTGGATGCCTTAATCGTCAGGAGCGATAAAGTAACCCCCGAATTATTTGACGCGGCAAAAAATTTAAAGATTGTCGTGCGTGCAGGCGCTGGGTACGATAACGTAGACCTGCAGTCCGCTACGGACCACAACGTGGTAGTAATGAATACCCCTGGTCAGAATTCCAATGCCGTGGCAGAGCTTGCATTTGGCATGATGGTCTACTTAGCAAGGGGCTGTTTTAACGGCAAATCCGGGACCGAGTTGAAAGGGAAAAAATTGGGACTCCATGCCTATGGCAATGTAGGAAAACACGTAGCCCGCATCGCCCGGGGATTCGACATGGAGGTAGCCGCCTTTGACCCCTATCTCCCCAAAGCGGTTTTTGAAAAAGACAAAATCACCCGTATCAACAAGGTGGAAGAACTTTACAAAACCTGCCGGTACGTATCCCTTCACATACCGGCCAACCCGGAAACCAATAAATCCATCAATTTTGACCTGATGTCTAAGATGCCGAAGAATGCCGTATTGGTCAACCCGGCCCGCAAGGAGATCATCTGTGAGGATTCCTTGCTGAAGATGTTCGCGGAACGAAGTGATTTCAGTTACATTGCCGATGTGGCCCCTGACTGCGCGAAGGAGATCGAAAGCAAATATCCCGGCCGCTATTACTTCACTCCCAAAAAGATGGGGGCCCAGACTGCCGAAGCCAATGTAAATTCCGGTATTGCCGCGAGTAACCAGATCATCAATTTCTTCGAAAACGGAGATAAAACGTTCCAGGTTAACAAATAGAGCTAAGTTTCACTATTCCATCACTCCGCAATATAAGGAGAAAACATGTTAAAAAAAGTACTGGTCCCTATCGCGGACGGCAGTGAAGAATTAGAAGCTGTAACAATCATCGATATTTTGAGAAGGGCCGGGGCTGATGTGACCGCGGCTTCGGTTGACGGCCCGGAGATTACCGCTTCACAGGGCGTCAAATTGGTGGCAGATCGACTGCTTGCCGAATGCGCCGACGACACCTATGATTTGATCGCGCTGCCCGGCGGTATGCCGGGTGCTGAACACCTTCGGGATTGTGACCAATTGGTGCGGATGTTGAAAGACCAGAGAGAATCGGGCCGGTTATATGCCGCTATATGCGCCTCTCCGGCGGTGGTGTTTCAACCTCATGGCCTCCTGGAAGGTAAAAAAGCCACCTGTCACCCGGGCCGCGTGGATACCCTGGAGAACAAAGATGCCGCGGTTGAGCCGGTGGTAGTGGATGGCAACTGCATAACCGCCCAGGGCCCGGGAACTGCCCTGACATTTTCCCTCAAACTTGTCGAACTTCTCTTCGGTAAAGAAAAGGAAAAAGAAGTAGCCGGACCACTGGAACTAAGATAAATTATGAATGATGAATAATGAATGATGATAAATTTTTTCTAATTACTATGAGCTCTTTTTGGCCACGGTGTTTTTCCTTTTTCTTGGGTTAAAAAACAGCCTGGAGCAATTTGGGTAGATTTATTTTTTTAACTCCGGAATTAGATGGTCGGGGATCTGGCCGGAAAGGGCCTGCTTGACACTGTTTACCGTCATCGATGCCATTCCTAGCCGCGCTTTATAGGTGGCGCTGCCGATATGGGGGACCAAAACCGCATTCTTTAGTTTTGTCAACCCTTCGTTCACCCTGGGTTCGAACTCATACACATCTAAGCCGGCGCCGAAGGACTCGTTCTTTTCGAGCTTTTCGGTTAGATCCGCTTCGTTCATCAACGGGCCCCTGGCTGTATTGATGAATATGGCA
>JAGLQA010000298.1 GCA_023137075.1 Candidatus Aminicenantota bacterium | reverse complement strand
CCGTGGTTCCGAATAATAAATGACCTGTAAACCGAAACCAACCGCCCGCCGGGCCACAGCCTGCCCGATCCTGCCCATCCCGAGGATGCCCAGGACACTGCCGTTCAACTCCTTGCCCAACAGCAGGTTGGCGTCCCAGCCTTTAAACTCTCCCCGCCGGAGAAATAAATCGGATTCCACGATCCTCCGGGAGACAGCAAGGATCAACGCCATGGTCAGGTCTGCGGTGGCATTGGTCAGGACATCCGGGGTATGGGTCACATACAGCCCTTTTTTTATGGCATATTTTATATCGATATTATTGTAACCAACCGCGTAGTTGGCAAGGATTTTCAAATTCTCTCCTAAGTCGATGATATCCTTATCAATAGTATCGGATAAAAAACCGATCAGCGCTTCCGCGTCTTTGTGGTCCGTCAAAATCCGGGACAGGTTTTTTCCGCTGCCCTCGACGATAACCAGGTTAAACTGCCGCTCTAATTGATCGACAGCTTCCTTTATGTATTTTTTGGTCAGAATGACTTTTTTATCCATCGAAAGACCTCACAATAAATTCATACGCCCTTACGAATTCCCGCTGTAACAATTTTTTGTCGGGAAACACATCGATGCCTTTCGCTCTCAAAATATCGGATGCGATGACAATCGCAGAGAAGGATTTTTGTAGATAGACGCGCAGGGGGAATATTTCCATTTCCACAAAATCGATCCCCTTGCTCTTCTGCTCCTTTAACCAGTCATCGGTTTCCCGCTGGATCATGTCCACGGACACGCCGACGGCTTTCTTAAAATCACAATCAGCGAAGGATTTTAGTTCAAAATATTTTTCCGTGGCAAAATCGTTAAAAATGGCAGTGGGATATATTTTAGTCACCTGTAAGGGCATGGGATGAGCGATTTTTTCATTCATACTGCCGGCAGTTCCTAAGAAAAAGATATCCTTGTCCCAGACATGGTTAATAAATTCAAGGGTTGCATAAATATGGGGATAACCCAAAAATCCCTCTATAATGGTATATCCGTCAAAAAACAGGAATTCGTTTTGTACAATCTCAAAGCTTGCCAACGCGTCTTTTTTGAGTTTCTCAAAATAATCCCGGTCCCAGAACCGGGGAATTAAAATCAATTTATCCGGCAAATCGAACTTTTTTGGTTTAAACAATAATGCCATAACAAAATTCCTCCTTTTGTAGTTATTCCCCGCAAATGGTCGGGATTGCCGACCGGCCAGATGAGCCGGGGTTTGAGCGTGCCTTTCTTAGAAACCTGTTTCTTCCTTGCCTTGAGGATGAAACGGAAGGTTCCCGGTTTTCGTTCGGGTGAATTCCAGGTGATTCGATGAATTCCCGGCTCTCTATTAATTTTGGGCCTGGCGATTTCTTTGCCTTCAAGGTCGGTCACGATTAACGTGAAGGTGTCGGCCATTTTCTTTTTCAGGTAATAAAAAATAGTCAGGCCGGGTGTTTCATTCGGCGTGCGGATATGCGCGTCCCCGGTCATATGGTAATTACCCCACCGGGCACGCTGCGAGCGGTTATTCACCGGTTTTGCCACGATATCGAAAAGGTAAAAATCTTTTTGCAAGATTTCGTCACTTAGTTCCTGCAAAGGCGCGATATTGGTCACCCAAACACCGCGGCCATAGGTGCCGACCACTAAGTCCTTTTCCCGCGGATGAATAAGAAGGTCCCTTACCGGAACAGGCGGCATATTATTCTTCAGGGGAATCCACCGGCTGCCACTGTTTAAGGTGAAATAAACACCTTTATCGTTCCCCACAAAAAGGAGATCCGGGTTGAGATTATCTTCAAAGACCACGGAAATCGGCGCACCGGGCAGGTTTCCCGAAATGTCTTCCCAGCTTTGACCGAAATCTTTCGTCCGGTAAATAAAGGGTTTGAAAACATCTTCCCGGTAACCGGACTTGGTAACATAAGCAGTGCCCGCATCATGGTTGGAGGCCAATACCCGGCTCACCCAGGTATTAACCGGTCCCCCTACCCCGGTAATCCCCTTTGTCAATTCCTGCCAATGGGCGCCGTGATCTTTGGTCAGGTGCACCCGGCCGCCATCGGTTCCCACCCAAATCACACCGGCTTTTTTCGGAGATTCGCTAATCGTGGTTATGGTACAAAACATAATGTGGCCCTTACCGGCAATCTTAACCGGGTCATTATAGGTCAGGTCCGGGCTGAGCTCTTCCCAGTTATCGCCCCGGTCCAGGGAACGCAGCAGCATCTGGCCGCCGGTGTATACGATATCGCCGTTGTGGGGGGACAGGACGATGGGGGTTTTCCAGGTATAGCGGTAAGGCGGTTTACCTTCCGGGGCTTTGGGCTCTATCTCGGTTCTTTCGCCCATTAATTGATCCACCCGGTGGTGTTTGCCGAATTGAGTGGTAAAGTAGAGCCAGCGGTTGTTTTCCGGGTTCACCACCGTGTACATACCGTCCCACATCCCGGAAATAACCCAGTCTTCGACACCCACGCTGCCCGACCAACCGTTACTTGGACCTTTCCAGGTTTCATGGTCCTGCAAACCGGCATAGATATTGTAGGGTTCCTCATTATCCACTTCCACGTCATATATTTCGCCTAAGGGAATATTGTAGAGGTGGAAGGTGGTTTTTCCGGCGTCGTAGGAAATATAAATACCGCCGTCACTGCCCAGCATCATATGCTGCGGATCCGCCGGGTCGATCCGGAAAGTGCGCACGTCGCCGAAATTCCATATGAATCGTTCCCGTTCCTGCCAATCCTTCCAACCGGGCCAGGTTTTTCCTCCGTCATGTGAATACAGCATCTGCACCGCGACAATATAGACATTGTCGGGATTTTGCGGATCAACGGTGATTTCGTTAAAGGAGTAGGCGGCCTTGCCGCTGACATTCACCCCGGGCTTACTGACTTTTCGCCAGGTATCGCCGCCATCATCGGAGCGGTAAACTTCGCCGCCGACCAGGTCGTCATAGGAGTGGTCGGTAAAGGCATCGAATTTCTTTTCCGATTTCTTTTTTAAGTCCGGTTTGGGATTCAGGTTCTGGATAACGGCGTAGACGATTTGCGGATTTGCCCGGTGGATATCCACACCGATGCGCCCTAAATTTCCGTCAGGTAAGCCCCTGGTCAACATGTTCCAGTTTTTACCGCCATCGGTAGTGCGGTAAATACGGCTGTGTTCACCCCCTGCTTCGTAATGCCAGGGATAGCGGTGTTTATCGTAGGTGGCGGCAAATAATATGTCCGGGTTTTTAAAGTTCATACAGAGGTCCACCACCCCGATTTTTTTATCGATATACAGAATTTTTTCCCAGGTTTTACCGCCGTCGCCGGTTTTAAACACACCGCGCTCCTCGTTATAGGAAAACAAATGACCCATCACAGCGACGTACACAATATCGGGATTTTTAGGGTGGATGAGGATCCGGCCGATATGATGGGAATCTTTCAATCCCATATTGACAAAATTCTTCCCGCCGTCAAGGGATTTATATATGCCGTTACCGGAATAAGACGAACGGGCGTTGGAATCTTCACCGGTGCCCACCCAAACGATATCGGGATTGGAGGGCGCGACTTCTACGGCACCGATGGCGTTTACCCCGTAATTGTCAAAAACCGGGGTAAAGGTGGTGCCGTTGTTCACGGTCTTCCAGACCCCGCCGTTTCGCGCCGCCACGTAAAAGGTATATTTATGTTCCGGTCCCGGGTTCTCCGGCACTGCGATGTCCCCGATCCAGGCCCCGGCCCGGAAAGGGCCCAGGTTTCGGTAGGTAAATTCTTTAAACAGTTTCTCGTCGACTTTTACCTGCCCGGCCAAAGGCAGGGATATCGAAAGAAAGAAAACAATAGAAATTAATGTTAGCAGTTGTATTCTCACTAATGGTTTAACATGTTTTACTTTATCAGTCATAGATGACCTCCTGGTTGATTCATTCTAAATGAAATTCTACCATATTGATTAAAAAAAATCATTCAACTATTAACCATTGTTGACAAATGTTTGCGTTCATATTAATATACTAAATAGGAGAAAATAAATGTTATCGGTAAAAGGAGTTTATGAAAAAGGCGAAGTTAAGCTGAAAGAAAAGATTGCCGCTGATGCTGAAAGAGAAATTCCGGTTATCGTTACATTCCTCGAAGATATAGAAAGAACTAAAAAACCTATAAAAAAATACCGGGTTTCCGACCTGGCCGGGAGGTTGGAATGGGATGGAGATGCCGTAGCTCAGCAGAGAGCTATCCGAGATGAGTGGTAAACGATTTATCCTTGATACGAATGCAATTGTATCGCTTCTTAAAGGAAACAAATCCCTGGTAAACTCTGTTGAACATGCAGAGTGGGTGGGGATTTCCATTATATCGAAGATAGAATTCCTGGCCTTTCCCGATCTTTCCGAATCCGATGCAAGGTTATTTGAAGAGTTCCAACGTCGGATAGATATTATCGATTTGAACGAGAATGATGAGAAGCTAATATCAAAAATTATAAATACCAGGAAAAGCGGATATTCTACTTTCCCGGCTGATCGAAGATTTCCCGCATCTTATCTCTCAGGCGATCCAGGTTATAGGGCTTTTTTATAAATCCCGCGGGAGTTATTTCATCAAAAAACTCGGACGCCTTCTCCTCGGTATAACCACTGGAAAGCACAACGATGACATTTTCTTTGATGCGCCGCAATTCCCGGAAGGTTTCGACTCCATCCATTTGCGGCATGAGTAGATCGAGGAGCACACAATCGATATTTTCGCCTTTTTCCCGGAATATCTCTACTGCTTTTAGGCCGTCCTGTGCCGTGAGTACGGAAAATCCCAACCGTTGCAGCATCGCTTCGGCCACTTCTAAAACCGGCTTTTCATCATCTACTAATAGCACGGTGCCGTACCCTCGCCAATCCTTCGTTTCCACAGGGGGTTTCTCCTGTATTTCTTCTTGCGCATCTACGGCGGGAAACATTATACGAACGGTCGTGCCTTTCCCCGGTTTGCTGTTTATGGCTACCGCACCCCGGTGTGCCCTCACAATTCCCAGCACCACAGCCATTCCCAAACCTCGCCCCTGGAATTTTGTCGTGAAAAAGGGATCAAATACCCGGGATAAGGTCTCCTGCTCCATCCCGCAGCCCGTGTCCCGGATATCAAAGTAGACATAATCGCCCTCGGATAAACCGTCATTGATAAAGGGATGCCGGAAACAGGACCGGTCACAGAAAACAGTGCCGATGTTCAGGGTAACGGTGCCCTCCCGCTCACCAACCGCCTCAGCCGCGTTGGTTATTAGGTTCATGAATACCTGGCGCAATTGGCCCGTGTCCCCTTTTAAAAAAACGGGTTCCGGGAGAGGATTGAAACGCAATTGTGCTTTCTTCGAAAGGGCCAATTCCAGTACCTCAATCATGCCCTCGACTATACTCGAGGGGTTGATGACCTGCATATTCGCCTTTGTCTGACCCACGTATGTCAGCATCAAGGTACTCAACTCGGCCGCATGTTTAGCCGCTTTTTCAGCACTCTCTATGTGCCGCTTTAACGGGGATTCTACCCGCAAACCATCTAAGGCCATCTCGAGGTTACCCAGAATAACCATTAGCAGGTTATTGAAATTATGAGCAATGCTCCCGGCCATTACATCCAGGCTTTCGGCTTTCTGGGTTTGCTGGATCAGGGCTTCCAGCTTAATACGCTCCTCTTCCTTCCGCTTAAGTTCGGAGATATCGAGATGTGTCCCGGTGGCCCGAACCGGCCGGCCCTCTTTATCACGTTCAACTACTTTTCCCCAATTAAGAATCCACTTCCACTCGCCTGTTTTACTCCGCAAACGGTGTTCGACTTTAAAAAAAGGGATACGGCCCTCTTCATGTTCTTTCGCGACCTTATCCACCAAAGGTAAGTCATCCGGGTGGATCAGGGTTTTCCACGATTGAACTGCCGAATCGATTTCCTCCAACTTATATCCCAACATTTCCGCCCACCGTTTATCACGAATTACCTTTCCGGTTTCCAGGTTATGATCCCATAAACCCAGGCCGGCGCTTTCCAAAGCCAATTCGAGACGTCGCTCGCTTTCCTGCAGCGCGTTTTCAACCAGTTTACGCGGGGTAATATCCTGGAAAAAACCCAATATGCCGGTAACCTTATTCCCAGCACGTTGGGGACCACAATTTCCTTCAACGATTACTTCACTTCCGTCTTTTGCCAGAAGAATGGCCTCGATGTTTTGTATGCTTTCTCCGGATACAACCTGGGCGAAGAGTTTCTTACAATGATTACGAAAATCCGGGTGTATAATCTCGAAAAAGGAGAGCGATTCAATATCGCTCTCACTATAACCTAAAGTCACATGCCAGGAACGGTTGACAAAACGAATCCTGCCGTCCAATCCCAGGTTTTGAACCATTACTATCGAACCGTCGATTAAGTCACGGAATTGTTCTAAGCCCTCCCCTCCTGCCTGGTGCAGTTCTTCCCTCCCGGGATTAGAGGTTTCCCTTTCAGCCAATCTTAGACGAAGCTCTTGTACTTCACGGATAAGCTGAGACCTGCTTTTGTTTTTATCTGAAGACATAGGATTCACCTTATTTCTACTATATCCTACTCAGATTATATAAATAAAAATCCCATTTGTCCACAAAATTCTCGAATTTCCCCGGAGCGGCCCTAATTTTTATTTTTCCTGGGAAAGCGGGGATGATTTGAATCTGAATAACTGAATATAGTTTATACGAAACCACTTTTTTTTAACAAAATATTGACATTCTTAAAAATTTATTCTAATATAAAAATTAACTTTCATCAGGTATTTAAAGGAGAAACAATATGAAAATATCAAAATTTACCTTATTTTTACTCATGGTTTTTTTAACAATAAACCTGGCTTTTTCCCAAAATATTAACCGGGATACTATCATTTCTACCTGGAAAAATATTGGGACTCC
>JAGLQA010000297.1 GCA_023137075.1 Candidatus Aminicenantota bacterium | reverse complement strand
GATGCCTGGCTGGTTATAGTCGGGAATGACGGAAGCAAAGAACTTTTCTCCGTGATTAGGAAAGATCGGAAATGGAAACCCAATCCGGCCAAATGGGCTATTATGAAGCAGAATTCTTCGGGAAAAGATTTGCGGGTGACAATACTCGGTATTAACGGCAAAAATTCCGGCACCATACTTTCCGGTTCCGGTATTACGATCCGGACTTCAAAAGATGAGGTGGGCGGACTCATATTTTACCGCAGCCTTCCCCTTCCATTTGCCTTTGCCAGGGCAAACCTTGAGACCGTGCAATGGTGTCTGGGTGACATTAGTTCTGAAGAGCCCGCAAAAATAGTGCTTAAAAATATGCCGGTCTGCGGTAATTGTCACTCGTTTACAAGTGACGGTCAAACCTTAGCCATGGACGTGGATGCCATGGACGATAAAGGCGCATACATCATCACAACCGTGCAAAAAGATACCATTTTCGATCATGACAATATTATCACCTGGAGTGACTATCAAAAGAACGAACCGACTATGGGATTGCTCTCGCAAATCTCACCGGATGGACGCTATGCTGTCAGTACATTGAAAGATGCGGAAATTTTTGTTGCCTTAGAGGATATCGAATATTCTAACTTTTTCTTTCCCATCAAAGGTATATTGGTCGTATACGACAGCATAGCCGAGACACTTCGTTCTCTTCCCGGTGCGGATGACAGTCAATATATCCAGAGCAATCCTAATTGGACACCCGACGGGAAGTACATTGTTTTTACGCGTGCACACGCTATCGAACGCGCGGAAAGCGGCATAAGCTTCGGCACCATAGTAAAAGAAAGAAATAAATTTAATAAATTGTTAGATGATTTTAAACAACGAAAACGCAGGCTTTATTTTGATTTATACCGGGTACCTTTTAACAACGGAAAAGGTGGAAAAGCCGAACCGGTACCCGGGGCATCGAACAACGGTGTGAGTAATTTTTTTCCGCGTTTCTCACCCGACGGCAAATGGATGGTCTTTACCCGGGCAAAAAATTTCATGCTGCTGCAGCCGGATAGCCAGTTGTATATTATGCCTGCTAACGGCGGGAATCCCAGGAGGATGAAGTGCAATACGTCAAATATGAATTCATGGCACTCATGGTCACCGAATAGCAAGTGGCTGGTTTTTTCTTCTAAAGTTCAAGGGCCATATACTCAGCTCTACCTGACACACATAGATGAAAATGGAAATGACACCCCCCCTGTTTTACTTGAAAACCTGCAATACCCCAAAAAGGCCGCTAATATCCCTGAATTCGTTAACATTCGTGCCGGAGATATGGAGCGTATCGTTCCAAAGTTTTTAGGCAATACATCGTTTATCCATTACCGTAACGGCAGGCTCAAGGCCCAATCCGGATACTATACACAAGCGATTGAATCATACAACGAGGCTATCCGGCAAAATCCCAATTTCCATGCGGCATATATCGCCAGGGGGAATGCTAAAACCACCCTGGGGAATTTAATGGATGCCATCAAAGATTACAATAAAGCGATTAAGATTGACGCCGATTCTTTTCGTGCATATTGCAAAAGAGGTGAAGCAAAGATAAAATTAAAAGATATTCCGGGTGCGCTGGCTGATATAAACAAATCCATCGGGATCAAAAACAATTTCAGTGAAGCATACATAAGTAGAGGTGAGATAAAAACCATGACCGTTAATCCTTCCGGAGCGATTGCCGATTTTACCAAAGCCATTGAATTGGATCCCGATTCATTAGACGCGTACCATAAAAGAGCAGTCGCGAAGATGAAACTGAAAGACTTTAAGGGAATGCATGAAGATTTAGACAAATGTATCAGCCTGGATTCCAGCCTCCCTTACCTATATTATGAACTTGGATTTGCTAAAACGCAATTAAGAGATATCGCAGGTTCAATCCGGGAGTATGACAAAGCCATCAAACTCAACCCGAAATTCACCGACGCATATGTTAAAAAAGGAGATTCCATGTTCTTCTTTAAAAACTATAATGGAGCCATTAAAGCGTATTCCGGAGCCATCGAACTGGATGCAAAGATAGGCTCGAACTACTATAAAAGAGGCCTGGCACGATTTCTTACCGGTCAAAAAGAGGCCGGTTGCCGTGATTTACATAAAGCCCTGGAACTGGGGGTTAAAATGGCAGCCGAAAAGATTCGCCAACTGTGCACTAAATAAGCAGCGATCTTTCCTGCTCTTCCCGGTTCTTAAAGTAAAAAATATCGACTAATTTGCACAGCTAATTCTTAGGAATAAAATCAACACCCTGTTTTTTTTTATTCTCTATTTTATCTAATTCAAACGAGTTTACCAAGGTATTCATTTTTCTTAATTTTTCGACCAGGGCCTTAAATTGCCCGGGAGTCATGGTCTGGTCTTTATCGCTGAGAGCATCATCGGGATGATAATGGACTTCAACCATCAGGCCATCAGCACCGGCAGCCACGGCAGCCAGGCTCATGGATTCGACCAGGTTCACCCGGCCGGTGCCGTGAGAGGGGTCGACGATGACCGGCAGGTGAGAAAGTTCCTTTACCGCGGGAACGCTGCTTAAATCCAGGGTATACCGGGTATAGGTTTCAAAAGTGGAAATACCTCTTTCACATAAGATGACCTGCGAATTGCCTTCATTCATGATATGTTCGGCGCTCCCCAACCACTCTAACAGCGTACAACTCATGCCCCGTTTTAAGAGAACCGGTTTGTTTGTCCTGCCGACTTCCTTTATCAGGGAATAGTTCTGCATATTGCGTGCGCCTAACTGGAGAACATCGGCATATTTGCAGACGATATCGATATCCCTGGTGTCCATGACTTCCGTGACGATGGGCAAACCGGTTTCCTCTTTTGCTTTTTTCAGGATTTTCAACCCCTCTACTCCTAATCCCTGGAAGGAATATGGGGATGTTCTGGGTTTATAGGCCCCTCCTCTCAGCATGTTGGCGCCGAGTTCTTTAACCTTTTGCGCGGTCAGGATCATCTGCTTTTCATTTTCAACGCTGCAGGGTCCGGCAATTAAGATAAAATCTATCCCGATTCTGAGATTATCGACATTTACAACCGTCTTTTTTTTTTTGCTGCTTAATGCAACTAATTCTAATTCGGTGTAGGATATGGAATTCAAATTTTTCATAATGAGACATATTAGAGGAAATCGTCCATAAAATCAATAGCTGAATCAATAAATTTTAACAAAACGGACAGTACTTGAAAATTCTGAACAAAAGGTTTAGAATAAAATATCTTATAAATGAGAAGGTGAAATTTTGGAAAAATTATTGTTCCCCGGTGAACCTATCCTGGTGGTAGACGATGAAAGACATTTCCTGAAAAGTGTTGAGTTTATCCTGAAATATGAAGGCATCAATAATATCACCCCTTGCAGCGACAGCAGGGAAGTAATGCCCCTGCTTAAAAAACAGCGATTCTCTTTGATACTGCTGGACCTGCTGATGCCACATATTACCGGTTACCAACTACTCCCGGAAATCGCTTCGGGTTTCCCGGACATCCCGGTGATTATTATTACGGCTGAAAATAGAATCGAAAAGGCAGTGGAATGCATAAAATCCGGGGCCTACGACTTTATTGTCAAACCCGTTAACGAAAACAGGCTGCTGGTAACGGTGAAGAATATCATTAAATTCAATGAAATTAAAAAGGAAAATCTTGGGTTAAAACGCCGCTTCGATTCGGATTTCCTGGAAAACCCCGACGCTTTCGAGGAAATAATCACCCGGAACACTAAAATGAGATCTTTGTTTCAATATGCTGAAGC
>JAGLQA010000296.1 GCA_023137075.1 Candidatus Aminicenantota bacterium | reverse complement strand
CGGGTATGGTTTTTAAATTTTCCTGAAAGAATAAACATCTTAGAAATCAAAATTAGAATTGCTGGTTTTGTTGTGGACTGGTAAATAATATTCTTTTTGACGGTTGACATGACACCAGGATTTTATTAGGTTAACGCAAGGGGAGGGGAATACTACATTTTCTCAGGGACGGGTATGCCCATCAGGGCGAGAAGCTTCTCCAGTTTGTTTTTGACCAACAGGATTAAACTCAACCGGATATGCTTGATCTCCTGGTTCTCCTCGGCAATTATCGGGAACAAATGATAGTAATGATTCGCCTTCTGGCATAAGGTGTATGTATAATTGGCAATAACGGATACTTCGCTGTTTTTTATCGCCAGTTCGACCTGGGCTTCCATCAGGGAAAGATAGAGCAGGATTTCATAAAGAATGCCGTACTCATTTTCTTCCAGGAGAGAGAGTTCTAAATCCTGTTTTTCCGGGAAGGCCTCCCGGCTTTCTAACTTGCGCAAAATACTGTTTATCCTGACAAGGGTATACTGCAAGTACGGGCCGGTATCGCCTTCAAAAGCAAGCGCGTCTTTAAAATCAAAAGCGATTACCGTTTTTGAACTGAACTTTATCATAAAATAGCGTAACGCGCCGACTGCGATTTCTCGGGCAATCTTCTTTGCCTTTTCTTCCTCGATGTCCGGGTCTCTCAATTTAACTTCCTGCAGCGACTTGACGATCAATTTGCCGATCAAATCCTCTGCTTTTACCGCAATCCCTCTCCGGCCGGAGACATCGACATGAGATTTTTTTTGTTCCTCTTCCGTAATTTTAAAGCCCAATTCCTCTACACACCTGGGAGTTAGCGCCACCATTTCATAGGAAAAATGGATAGCTTCTCGTTGGCTATCCCCCGGGCTGAGAGGCGCGATGACCTCCTCGGATATAATATTCTGCAGGTAAGACTGCCGGATGCCGATCACATTGTATACGGTTTGCGCATTACCGAAACCAAAATCCTCTTTTCCACCCTGTGAATCGGTGATATAAATGTCTTTGACTCTATCCGCGTAAGTATGAAATTTTTTGTAGTAAAAATCCTTTTCAAACAGGCCGGTTTTCCATAACGAATAGGCGATATCTTTGCCGATATAAGTAACGGTATTGTTGGAGCGGATGATGATTTTTTCAATATTTTCCCTTTTATATTTAATCACCTGGCAGCCTTTTTTCTCAGGGTCTGCGGAAGGGTACATAATGCGATTCTTCAGCATGATCTCCGCCGCGCTTTTGAAGAAATCAAGTTCGATGATATCGCTCTCTCTCACCAGTAGATCATAGCGGATGCCTAACATATCCATTACCCGGATGTGATCTCTCAACACCTCCTGGGAAATATAGTTGCTGATCTCATACTCCGGATCGATTTTATCCTCGATTTTCTGGTGAACCTTATTCCGCTCCTCTTTAAATTGATCATTACCGGCAAGCTGTTTGCTCACATCGGCATAGAGCTGCCAGAGATAAGAGGCCAGTCCCTTTATTTTTTTTATCTCTTCCAGGCCGTAGTGCAAAAGCCCCCAGACCACATCGGCCACCTGGATGCCGGTGTCATCTAAGTAGTTTTGCACCTCAACCTCGCAGCCTAAAAAACGCAAACTCTCAACCAGGACATCACCCAGGCAGGCATTCCTTAAATGACCGATATGGGCCGCCTTGTTCGGGTTAATACTGGTATGTTCGACGATGACCTTCTGTTTTTTATCCGCTGCCTTGCGGTCTTTGTGTTCTATCAAGTACTTGAAAAGAAACCCTTTTTTAAAATAGAAGTTTATAAAACCGCCGCCCGCCAATTTGATCTCGGAAAAATAGGGCAATTCAGCCTTGATTTTTTCGATTATCCGGCTGCCGATTAAAAAGGGTTTTTCCTTTTTCTTTTTGGCAAGGATAAACGGAATTGTGGTTGAGAGACAGCCGAATTTCCGGTCCGGCGGAATGGAAAAGATGATCTCTTCGGGACTTATATCATATTCGCCTTTGATCGACCGGTAGAGTTTTTCTCTTACTTCTTCTTGCAGATATTTCATGCCAGGGCCTCCAGATGCGTGCTGTTATTCCAGGAATCCACCACTGTACGGAAATTCTCTCCATTTTTATAAACCAGGAGCTTCGAATAGGCGCCGTTTTTCATCCTGAACAGGCGCGCAGGTTGAGGTTTCATGTTCAACAGGGCGCCCAGAATTCCACGATTCGCCGCGGCATGTCCGGCGATCAGTATGCTGCTGTTTTCGCAAGCCAGGACTTCCGCCACACCGGGTTTCACCCTGGCGTATACCTGGCAAAAGCTTTCTCCTCCGGGAATACTCACTTCGGGATCCGTGAACCAGGTGCGATGAAATTCTTTATTTTTTTTGATAAGATCAAAATAATATTGACCCTCCCAATCGCCCATATCTATTTCGGTAAAACAGGCAATTTCCTTTAATTCCAGGTTGTGATATTGATTGACGATTTCTGCCGTTTGTTTCGCCCGTTTCAACGGGGAGTGAAAGATAACATCGATGTTTTCATGCTTCAAGGTTTCGGAGAGCAATTTCGCCTCTTTTTTACCGCGGTCGCTGAGTGGCAGATCGATCCTGCCCTGCAAAAGATCGTCTTCGTTGTATGCAGTCATGCCGTGGCGAACCAGGTATATTGTTTTTTTTAATTTCATAGAGGAAAGATTATATTACAGCATACCTTTGCGGTCAAGTATTTATTTTGATTTACATTTTTCTTGACATTGCTGTTGCTTTTCTTATAATATATATTTTGGTACAATAATGCATTTCATAAAGAGGAATAAACTATGGATTTAGGATTAGCAGGTAAAAATGCGATTGTCACAGGCGGCAGCATGGGGATTGGTACGGCTGTTGCCTTAAGGTTGGCAACGGAAGGATGCAATGTGGCGATTAACTACCGCCGCCACGATGCCGAAGCCAAAGAGGTAGTCGGGAAGATCGAAGCGATGGGCCGCAAGGGACTGGCGATTAAGGCCGATGTTGCCAATTACGATGAAGCCGAGAACATGGTGAAAAAAGTGGTCGGCGAGTTTGGCCGTTTGGATATCATG
>JAGLQA010000295.1 GCA_023137075.1 Candidatus Aminicenantota bacterium | reverse complement strand
CTGGCCAGGGAACTTGGCAAATTTAATGTGAATGTCAACGTGGTTGCCCCGGGCATGGTTATGACCGAAATGGCTCGAAATATTCCCCCTGAGTTCCTCAACAAAGCTGTAGAAGAAACGGTTTTAGGCAGGATCGCGTCCCCGGAAGACTGCGCTAACTTAGTGGTTTTCCTTTGTTCGGATAAGGCCCGTCACATTACCGGAGAAGTGATCCGGATTGACGGCGGTCAATACATATAGGAGGCTGTAAATCATGACAAAAGTTGGAATCATCGGAATCGGACACGGCGTTTTCGGCCGCCGCAGTGACGCCACGGTCCAGGAATTGGCCTTTGAGGCCTTTAGCGCCGCTATGAAAGATGCCGGGCTTACCCGGGAAGACTTAGAGGCGTCGGTTATCGGGTCTGTACCGGAATACCACAAACAGAGGTCTCTCCCCGGTGTGGTCCAGGAGTATTTGGGTTTGAATCCCAAACCTACCTGGCTTACCGAGGTCGCCTGCGCATCCGGCAGCGCGGCGATTCGCACTGCCTGGATGTCCATCCAGGCCGGTGTGCATGATGTGGTGGCCGTAATCGGCTGCCAGAAGATGACCGAGTTGACCACAGCGGAAATCCTGGGCCTGATGGGCCGGGTTGGCGAGGTGCAGTGGGAGTCGGTCTTCGGCACTACCTTTCCCGCCTATTATGCCATGTTTGCCCGTAGACATATGCACGAATTCGGCACCACTCACGAACAGCTCCTCCAGGTGGCGGTAAAAAATCATTTTTACGGGGCAAAAAACCCCTGCGCCCTTTTCCGGAAAGAGATTACCCTGGAAAAGGCGATGGAATCGGACGAGGTGGCATTACCGCTGCAGGTATACGACTGCTGTGCCAATGCCGACGGCGCCGCCTGTGTGATACTGGCCGGAGAAGAAAGAGCTAAAGAAATTTCTAATAAGGTTGTCTGGCTGGAAGGTATGGGATGTGCCACGGCCAGCATGTCGGTGCTGAGACGTCCCCACATGGTCGGGCTGCCCAGCGCGGAGCAGTCCGGAGCCGAAGCCTACAAAATGGCAGGTATAGGGCCGGACGACATAAAAGTGGCCCAGGTGCACGATTGTTTTACCATTGCCGAGATTATGGCCTATGAAGACTTAGGGTTTTGTAAGAAAGGCGGAGGTGGAAAATTCATCGCCGACCGGCAATCTTATATCGGCGGAAAAGTCGCGGTTAATGTGGATGGCGGTTTAAAAGCTAAAGGTCATCCAATCGGGGCCACAGGAGTATCCCAGACTTATGAAATTGCCAAACAACTCCGCGGCGAAGCGGGGGAACGCCAGGTTCCCGGCGCGGATATCGGGCTGACTCACAATGTCGGTGGAATCGGTCAGTATTGTTTTGTCCAGATTCTGAGGAGGGATTAAACATGTTTAAATGGTTCGGAAAAGTCAATTTTTCTCCATACACGAAGGTGACGGGTTTTGCTCAATATTTAAAAGACGGGCTCCTGATGGGATCGCGCTGCAAGGAATGCGGCACTCAGTCCTTCCCACCCAGAGCAGATTGTGAAAATTGCATGAGCCCCGAGTTTGATTTCTTTGAAATGAGCGGCAAATGTACACTGCACACCTATACGAAGATTGTAGCAGCCCCCACCGGTTTCGAAGATGTGGCGCCCTATATCGTGGGTGTTGTGGACCTTGAAGAAGGCGGCCGGGCCCTGGCCTGGATTGGCGAAACGATCAAGGAAGATGAATTGGAGATCGGCATGGATATCCAGGTTGTTCCCCGGATTTTCGAGGAACTGGAAGAGATCAAGGTTTACTACAGTTTAGAGAAGCCCGGCACCACCTGGTCCAAAACCGATTCCGCCAGGTAAAAAGCCAACACCAATCGCCCGGAATTAATCACTAAGTTTTATATAAATCGTTTATCCATCTCTTCAAGGATTTTTACGGCAGTAGGAGGGACCTTTGTCCCGGGGCCGAAAATGGCTGAGACACCGTGCCGGTAGAGAAATTCATAATCCTGCAGGGGAATTACGCCACCGCAGGTAACGATAATATCTTCCCGGCCGAGTTTCTTCAACTCCTCCATCAACCGGGGCAGCAGCGTCTTGTGACCACCTGCCAGGGTGCTTACTCCGACTACGTGAACGTCATTCTCCACCGCCTGGCGGGCGGTCTCCTCGGGCGTCTGGAATAGGGGGCCGACATCCACATCAAAGCCCATGTCCGCA
Source organism: Candidatus Aminicenantota bacterium (assembly GCA_023137075.1). Taxonomy (GTDB): domain Bacteria; phylum Acidobacteriota; class Aminicenantia; order UBA2199; family UBA2199; genus JAGLQA01. The sequence goes on along the minus strand of JAGLQA010000295.1, from coordinate 3,094 downwards.
TAAGCGGTGGCTACCACTTTCGCCCCCCGGTCATGGCCGTCCTGCCCCATTTTGGCAATCATTATCCGGGGGCGGCGCCCCTCTTTTTGCGCAAAGTTTTCACTCATCCGGCGTACCTCTTCCACCGGGTTTTCCCCCATACCCTTGTACTCGCTGCCGTAAATTCCCGATATGGTTTTGGTCAGGGCTTTGTACCGGCCGCAAACTTTTTCGATGGCCGCGGATATCTCACCTAAGGTTGCCCTGACACGGGCAGCTTTAAGGGATAGGTCGAGCAGGTTACCTTCACCCGTCTCCGTGCACTTCGTTATTGCCGCAAGAGCGGCCTGTACCTGACGCCCGTTTCTGCTGCGTTTTAATTTTTTTAGTCTTTTGATCTGGGCTGACCGGACCGCTGTATCATCTACTTCGAGAATTTCGATGGGATCTTCTTTATCGAGGCGAAAGCGGTTGACGCCGACGATGATATCCTGCCCGGAATCGATCCGGGCCTGCCTGCGGGCCGCCGCTTCTTCTATCCTCATCTTGGGGATACCGATCTCGATGGCCCGGATCATACCCCCGTAAGATTCGATTTCCCGAATATGGCCCCAGCCTCTTTTTAACAGTTCGTGAGTCAGTCTTTCCACGTAGTACGAGCCGGCCCAGGGATCGATGACCCGGCATATATCGGTTTCCTCCTGCAAGTACAACTGGGTGTGGCGGGCAATCCGGGCCGAAAAATCGGTGGGCAAAGTGATGGCTTCATCCAGGGAGTTGGTGTGCAGCGACTGGGTATGCCCAAAGACCGCGGCCAGGGCTTCTAAACAAGTTCTGGCTACATTGTTAAAGGGATCCTGCTCGGTTAAACTCCAGCCCGAGGTCTGGGTGTGGGATCTTAGTGCCATGGACCTGGGATTCCCGGGATTGAATGGTTTGATTAGTTTTGCCCAGATCATACGGGCTGCTCTCATCTTGGCGACTTCCATGAAAAAATTCATGCCTGATCCCCAGAAAAAAGAGATCCGCGGCGCAAAATCATCGATTTTCAACCCGGCTTTGATCCCTGTTCTAACGTATTCGAGACCGTCGGCCAGGGTATAGGCCATTTCTAAATCCGCCGTGGCTCCGGCTTCCTGCATATGGTAGCCGGAAACGCTGATGCTGTTATATTTGGGAATGTACTTAGAAGTGAATTTAAATATATCGGAGATAATCCGTATCGATGTTTCCGGGGGGTAAATATAGGTATTGCGTACCATATACTCTTTTAAGATGTCGTTCTGGATAGTACCTTTCAGTTGTTCATGTTTGACACCCTGCTCTTCCGCTGCCGCGATATAGAAGGCCAGCACTGGGAGGACAGCCCCATTCATCGTCATGGAGACAGACATCTTATCTAAAGGAATCCCTGAGAAGAGGATTTTCATGTCTTCCACCGAATCGATTGCCACTCCGGCTTTGCCCACATCCCCTTCGACCCGGGGATGATCGGAATCATAACCCCGGTGGGTGGCCAGGTCAAAGGCCACTGAAAGCCCCATTTGCCCGGCGGCCAGGTTTCTCCGGAAAAAGGCATTGCTCTCTTCCGCCGTGGAAAACCCGGAGTATTGGCGTATTGTCCAGGGTCTTTCCACATACATGGTGGCATAGGGCCCGCGTAAAAAGGGCGGGATCCCGGGCAAATAGTCCGTATGCCGGCACTCCTTTAGATCTTCTTGCCGGTATAGGGGCTGCACATCGATCTGTTCCATGGTGTGGTATATCCATTCATCCGGTGTGTGTCCCGTGCTCCGCTCTAACAGGTCCCGCCAATCTTTTTTCGCAATTTTTGCCGCATCAAAGTCCGGATCTATTCGAGTGAAGTCGGGCCCCTGGGTGGAGTACATTTTGGACTGCTTTGCGGCAGTCTCCTTTTTTGCCGATTCTTGTGGATTGTTACTGAAAATCTCCTCGGCTCGATGAAGGCGGAGGGGTTTGATTACGATCAACTCCCCGGTTTCGATTCTTGTTGCATAAAAGACTTCTCCTAAGGTAGCTCCGGCCAGGAAACTATCAGCCCCGGTTTGAATGATATTACCGGTTTTTGCTACGATTGACCCAGGTATCTGTTTGACGATTTCGTTGTGCTTTTTTTTATCCCGGGCAGCCCTGTATTTACGTAGATACTCACTTCTTCTTCCGAAAATTTTGTCTTTATCCGGATGATTTGAATCCGGATTTTTTTCGGATTCACCGGTATAGGAATTAGTCCCGACGATAACCCTTTTTCCCTTAGCAATATCTTTTTCACGTTGTTCTGCCACCTGCTCGATCTCCGCTTGCGGGTAACCCTGGCGGAGAGCTTTTAACATTCCGCCTCTCTTCCGGGTATCCCGGAACAGGGACCATGTTTTGGCGGCCACTTCACGGGTTAATTTTTCTACGAAATAAGAACCACCGGCCGGGTCGATCAGTTGGTCTGAGTGAGCCTCTTCTTTTAATATAACCTGGATGTTCCGGGCAATCCGGCGTGAGAACCGCCCCGTTTTACCGCCCGTCTCATCAAACGCATTGGTTTGCAGCGAATCGATTCCGCCTACCACTGCCGAGAAGGCTTCGGTGGTGGTGCGCAGCATATTGACATAGGGGGCGCGGCGGGTCCGGTTATAGAAGGAGGTGACGGCATGGATGGTCATTTTACGGGACTCCTTGTCGCCGCCGTAGGCTTCGATGATTCTTGACCACAGCATACGGGCCGCTCTCAATTTGGCGATTTCCATAAAATAAGACGAGCCGACAGCAAAGGTAAATCGAATAGCCCGGGCAATATCATCGATAGACAATTTTCTCTCCAACATTTGATCGATATATTCGGCCGCGGTTGATAGGCTGAAGGCCAATTCCCTGACAGCATCGGCCCCGGCATTGTGATACAGGGAACCATTCACCCCGATTGTCTTCAATTGGGGGGCGAGCCGCCCGGCATGGCGGGTGGTTAATGCCAGCCGGTCAAAGGCGGATTCCACGGGCACAAGCAATTTTCCTTCGGTTAAGAGTAAACCCACCGGGTCACTCTCGATACTGCCCCTGAGGTTCGCCATATTTATCCCCTCTTGTGCGCAGAAAGCATGCA
>JAGLQA010000294.1 GCA_023137075.1 Candidatus Aminicenantota bacterium | reverse complement strand
ATACAAACATTACCTTCCCGGCCCACTATCGCCGTGGCTATACAAAGGGGCGTTTTCCCCAGGTAACCGATAAAATGCCTGACATTAGGGAAAACTTGTGAATAAAATTTAGATTTCAGGACATCTCCCATGTATACCTGCCCGGTTGAATAGGAATTATTAAAAATGTCTACAAAATCCTTTAACTCAAATTCGGTTTCCACCTGCTTGATTTCCAGGAAACCATGCTCCGGCAGCGCTCCCTTGTCTCTAAAAACCATCCAGGATTCGATTTTTAATGCCTCATAATTTGCCTGGTTCAATACAGCAGCCAGTTGGTCGGCAGTGGGCGATTCCGCCGTAATGTAAACACTGGGAAAACGCATGTGTTTAATGGCGAAGTTTTCTATTTTAGCGAGATTGGGGAGTGAAAAACTTTCGGAACCTGGTAATACGGCAAGGTGGTTCCACATGGAATCGACCGAAACCTGCGAGTAAACCGATATACCCCAATCATCGACCTGAACTTTGGAAATGAATCCCCCCGACTGCATCCGGTAATGATCTTCTATCATGCCGCAGATTTGTTCCGTTTTGTCACGGTCAGATAGTATCTTTATTCCAGGTACTAAATCTTTAATTTTCACAAATCCTCCTGCCAGGTTTAAAAATCAAAATCACTCTCTTTGCCCCAGTAAACATCGGCCCTTAACTCACCTAAGTCGTGGGATATGGAAATATCACTTAACCCTATCGCATTGTTGTTCGTTACCGCATCTATTATCTCCCGGAAATACGCCGCGAACCGTTCGATGGTTTTCCGCTTAAACAGCCCGGCATCATAAATGAAAATAAAAATCAAAAGGTTTCCTCTTTCAATGCCTAACAGAATTAAATCAAATTTGGACTGGGTGTCTTCATAAGAATAATCGGGCTGTTCCTTATCGGTTCCTTCCACCTGTGACCGTTGTTCAGCCCGGTAAGTAAACACCGTATCGAACAGGGGATTGCGGCCGGTATCTCGGCCTGCTTTCAGCACGTCTACTAATTCCTCGAATTGATAATCCTGGTTGTCAAAGGCATTTAGGGTTCTCTCCCTTACTTCCTTTAAAAAAACGGGGAACGTCTTTTCCCCGGCGGGAAAGTTCCGCAGGGCCAGGGTATTGACAAACATACCGATAATATCCTGGAGACCGGGATGCTTGCGGCCGGCTGTCACAGTACCGACTACAACATCTTCCCGGCCGGAAATCTTCGAAAGAAATATATTATACACAGCGAGTGTCACCATGAACATAGTGGAATCGGTAAATCTTGCAATTTCTCTCAATTTTTCCAGTTCATCTTTGCTAATCTCAAAGCGAATCTCATCTCCCACAAAACTCCTGACCCTTGGCCTCTCATAATCGAAAGGCAGGTTTAATACCGGTGCCCCTCCCGCAAACTCTTTTATCCAGTATTCCTCCTGCTTCTTTAACTCCCCTAATTCTCTCCGGCTATTTTGCCACTCTGAGAAATCTTTGTACTGAAGTTTTAGGGGAGACAATTCATCTCCATCGTACAGTCGAATAAATTCGTTCATAAATAAGACATTTGATGTACCGTCAGATATTATATGGTGCAAATCTACCATCAGGATATATTCGCCGGCTTCGATTCTTATCAGCCCGGCTCTAAAGAGTGGAGGATGGCAAAGGTCAAAAGGACGGACAAAATTCCGAATGATATGTTGAGGGTTTCTGCCATCTGCGTCATAATATTCTGCGGCAAATTCGATCTCCCCGGGGCTGTGTATTTTTTGTATGGGTTCCGTTTCAATCAACTCAAAGGATGTACGCATCATTTTATGCCTCAGAATCAACTTCCTGAAGGTCTCTGCAATTCTTTCCGTTTCGGGTTCAATATTCAGGTTCTCCACTCTTAGCTGGTTGTAACTTGTACTACTTCTATCCATTTGCTGTAATATATATATCCTCTTCTGCGCCGAAGATAGTGCATAGAATTCTTTCTCCTCGACAGGTTCAATGGCAGTAAAAACATGCCCGTCTTTTTCACTACTCACTGTAATATATCCGGCCAGATTTTTAATGGTGGGCCTGGCGAAAAATACCTGAATGGGTATGACAATGCTCAAAACTTTTTGAATATGGGATGTTATAGTCATCACCTGTAAAGAATCTCCCCCCAATTCAAAAAAATCATCGTGAATGCCAACCTGATCGATTCCAAAGAATCCCTGCCAGATTCCCGCCAGTTTTTCTTCGATCTCATTTCCGGGAGCAGCATATTCACTGCTTAAATCAGGCCGCCGGATCATCCGGG
>JAGLQA010000293.1 GCA_023137075.1 Candidatus Aminicenantota bacterium | reverse complement strand
TTTGCACAAAAAACGAGGGTATCATGTAGCCGGGTAAATCCTGGGATAAAAATTCCCGCAAATCCGTCGATTCAATACGCTGTGCCTTGTCCTTGACCGTGATGTAGGCGCAAAGATACTTTTCTCCAGCTTCATTATCCCCGGCAATCACAACCGCTTCTCTAATCATTTCATGAGATAGTAAATAATTTTCGATCTCTCCTAATTCGATTCGCTGTCCACGCAGCTTCACCTGGTGGTCCAACCTGCCTAAAAACTCGATGTTTCCATCGGGAAGCCAACTCGCTAGATCCCCGGTTTTATATAAAAGTTTATGAGTTAGAGAGTTAGAGGGTTGATGAGTTGAAATTACCCCATGCCCTTTATCAAAAGTTTTTGTCCAACTTTTTTTAAAAAGTTGGCCGCCGGAGGCAATATTTATAAATTTCTCTGCCGTTAATTCGGGATTATTTAAATACCCCCTGGCAACACCGGCTCCTGAGATCATAAGTTCGCCTGGAACTCCTTTCGGCTGTACATTGCCCTCTTCATCAAGTATGTAGAGTTTTACGTTATATAACGGTTTGCCTATGGGAATACTGCCTTGCCCATTCCAGTCACGCAAAGAATAACCGCTGGCATAAACTGCCGCTTCTGTGGGTCCATAAAGGTTTTCCAGGTTTGCGGTACATCCTGATTTTTTGTATTTATTCACCAACCCGGGCAGCACTGCTTCCCCGGCTAAAAAGATGTATTCGAGACTGGATAATTTGCCGGCATCATAATTCGCCAATTCCTCCAATACCGCGTTAAACATCGACGGGGCAAAATCGATGTGGGTGATTTTAGCGGACTCAATTTTATCGATTATATTCTGAGGCTCTTTACGCTCATCCCTGCCCATGATGATCAATTTACTTCCGCCAAAAAACCAGCAAAAAAGCTCCACCACGGAGACATCGAATATATAAGATGTTACGAACAGGTAACAATCTGAGGCAGTAGTGGGATAGTCGGCAAACAGAAAAAATATTAAATTGACCACCGCGCCATGCTCGACCAGCACACCTTTGGGTTTGCCGGTAGAACCGGAGGTGTAGATGACGTAACAAAGATCGGAGGAATCATGGTCTGCGAGCACAGAATCCTGTGCTCCTACTCCACTGTCTTCCTTTTCTTCCCGCGGGCCGGATAATTCATCGAGAAAAATCGTCTCTTTGTCCAACCCGCTAAACCTGCCATCTTCTTCAAATAAGGTGCGGGCCGTTAATAAAACCGCCGCCCCGCTGTCTTCTAATATGTACTTCTTGCGGGCGCGGGGATATTCGGGCGAAATAGGCAAATAAGCTGCGCCAGCTTTTAATACGGCAAAAATCCCAATTATCATTTCTATGGAAGGTTGAATCATTATTCCTACTATGTTACCGGGTTTGATCCCCTTGTTTATCAATATCTTCGCCAGGGTTGCAGCTTGCCGGTCCAATTCTCCGTAGGTAAGATACCCCGGTCGTCGCGATTGTGGAAACGAAGCCTTTCCATCCTGTTTAAGTCCCCAAAACGTCGGCCCTAAAATAGCTGCCTGATCCGGGATTTTCGCCGCCTGTTCTTCAAAACATTCATGGATAAATTTATCTGTAGGGTATTCCGTATATGTATCATTAAAATCGAATAAAATTTCTCGCTTTTCCCGCTCGGTTACTATCTCTAAAGAGGCAGGGGGCAGGCCGGTCTTTTGGGGAATTTCCTCCAGCAGGTGCAGCAGTTGCCCTGTTAGACGTTGAACGGTATCCTGTGAAAAAAAACGCCGGTCATAATTGATCTCAAAAGCTTTTTTAGGCAGGAGAAAGCGGCAGACCAGGGGATATATTCTTTTCTCCTTGAGGGGTGCGCACCTGGTTCCCGACGTAAATTCCAGTACTATGTCAAAAAGACGATATTCATCCGGTATAGGACTCCAATCCTGTATTTCCGGTAAGGGAACAACGCCATATTCCTCTATCCTATTTTTAAGTTCGGCAATCGATCCGAACCATAATTCCAGATCAGTAAAAGGGTCTATGGTTATGGGCATGGGGAAAATATATTTGTCTCTCTTTTTTTTTGAATATTCCAGCCCTAAGAGTGCCGTTTCCTCATTACAATATCGGCTGAAAAGCAGGGCACATAAGCCGGTCAACAGAATATCAAGCGTTAATCCGTATTTCGATATAAAATCTTCCGCACTTGCTGCCACAGCAGCGGGCATTTCTCTATATTCCACTGCCCGCACATCCTCGGAGGGACTCAAGTGAACCGTAGAAACATCTTCCGTCGGGAGTTTCGTTGGCGCTTTTATATTGCTCAGGCAAGACCGCCAGAAAGATTCTGCTTCATGGGCCGGGATAGCACAACTGCTCTGGATAAAACCGATGCGGTGAAATAGTTCCTCGAATCCGAGCCTCTTATATATGCGCTCCGCTCCACTGCGATAGTCTGCCTGCAAAAACAATGTTTTGTGCCCGGCTTGAATAAACTCATTTATCAAATATGAAGTAATAACCGCTCCATACCCTTTCCGCCTGTGAGCGACTATTGTGCCTACATTATAAATACAAACATTACCTTCCCGGCCCAGTATTGCCGTGGCAATACAAACGGGAGTTTTTCCTGCGTAACCGATAAAATGCCTGACATTAGAGAAAGCTTGTGAATAAAATTGGGATTTCAGGACATCTCCCATGTATACCTGCCCGGGCGCATAGGAATCATTAAAAATATCTACAAAATCCTCTAACTCAAATTCGGTTTCCACCTGTTTGATTTCCAGGGAACCATGCTCCGGCTCCGTCAGCGCTCCCTTGTCTCTAAAAACCATCCAGGATTCGATTTTCAATGCCTCATAATTTGCCTGGTTCAATACAGCAGCCAGTTGGTCGGCAGTGGACAATTCCGCCGTAATGTAAACACTGGGGAAACGCCTGTTTTTAATGGCGAAGTTTTCTATTTTAGCGAGATTGGGGAGTAAAAAATTTTCGGAACCGGGTAATACGGCAAGGTGGTTCCACATGGAATCGACCGAAACCTGCGAGTAAACCGATATACCCCAATCATCGACCTGAACTTTGGAAATGCCCCCCCCCAACTGCATCCGGTAATGATCTTCGATCATCCCGGTTATTTGTTCCAGGTTTTCCCGGTTAGATAATATCTTTATTCCGGGAACTAAATCTTTAATTTTCAAAAACTCTCCTTACATGTTTAAAAATCAAAATCACTCTCTTTGCCCTGGTAAACATCGGATTTTACCTCACCTAAGTCATGGGATATGGTGATATCGCTTAACCCTATCGTGTCGTTTTTTGTTACAGCGGCCACTATCTCCCGGAAATACGCCGCGAACCGTTCGATGGTTTCCCTTTTGAACAGCCCGGCAGCATAAATGAAAATAAAAATGATGAGGTCCCCTCTTTCAATGCCCGACAGGATCAAATCGAATCTGGACTGGGTGTCTTCATAAGAATAATCCGGTTTATCCTTGTCGTTCTCTTCGACCTGTGACCATTGTTCCGCACGGTAAGTAAACACCGTATCGAACAGGGGATTGCGACCGGTATCCCGGCCGGCCTGCAGCGTTTCTACTAATTCCTCGAATTGATAATTCTGGTTATCGAAGGCATTTAAGGCTCTCTCCTTTACTTCCTTTAAAAAAACGGGGAACGTCTTTT
>JAGLQA010000292.1 GCA_023137075.1 Candidatus Aminicenantota bacterium | reverse complement strand
AGCCCATCGTGGTTTGCTTTGATTTTATGGGCTATTTGTGATATGATGTGCCATAAAAAAAATAGGTTTATCTCGATAAAAACAATCAATATCGGGATAAAAAAAAAGGTTTATGAGGTACTATGCTCGGATCAATAGGATTCCCGGAAGTTGTCCTGATATTTATCGTTGTCCTTTTAGTCTTCGGTCCCAAAAAATTACCGGAATTCGCCAAAATTATGGGAAAGACCATACGCGAGTTCAGGAAAACCGTTAACGAGGCCAAAGCAACTATCGAAGAAGAGATCGAAAAAGCCGATATTGCGCAGGATTTAAAGGCAATCGATCGCGATATCAAGGATGCCACGGATATTAACAAGATTATCGATGGAACGGATTTAGCGAAAGATTTAAAGGGCTTAAAAAGCGATATCAAAGACATGACCGATTTTGAAAAGATGGCGGAAAAAACGGATATATCAAAAGATTTTAAAGAAATCGATAAAGAGATCAAAGAAAAAACAGGGTTTGAGGATGATAAAAAAAAAGAGAGCAAATGAGATGAGTTTTTTTGAACACCTTGGTGAATTACGAAAAAGAATCCTGTATTCTATTGTATTTATCCTGGTTTTTTTTATCGGCTCCTGGTTCTTCGTGGATGAAATCTACAATATCCTGTCCAAACCGGTGTTGAGATTCATGCCTGAAGGCGAAAAATTGGCTTTCACCGCCCTTACCGAACCCTTTATGATGTACATCAAGCTCGCCTTTATTACGGGCATTTTTGTGGGTTCCCCTTTTATCTTTCACCAGCTCTGGCTCTTTATTTCACCGGGCCTGTATTTTAAAGAAAAAAAAATGGTGTTTCCTTTTGTCTTCTTTACTACCGTTTTTTTCGTTGCCGGTGGGGCTTTCGGCTATTTCGTGGTGTTTCCCTTTGCCTGTAAATTCTTCTTAGAAATAGGACAGGATTTTAAGGCCATATTAACAATCGATAAGTATTTTTCTTTAGCTTTCAGGGTATTGTTTGGGATTTCCGTGGTTTTTTTGATGCCGGTTCTCTCATTCCTGCTGGCAAAACTGAGAATTATCTCCGCCCGGTTTTTACTGAAATATTTCAAATACGCGGTAGTGCTTATTTTTATCATTGCCGCCATTATTACACCTACTCCCGACATGATTACCCAATCTATTTTTGCCATTCCTATGCTGCTGCTCTATTTATTGAGCATCTTAATCGCTAAAATCGTGGGCCCAAAGAGCGAAGAAGAAGGATAATAATAAAAATGGATGACAAAACATATGGCGACGAAGCAAATAACGAAAACCCGGAACCGGGGAGTAGGCTGCGGTTTTTGAAAAAAAGGTACACCTATCTTTATATCATCGCGTTCCTGCTGGTGATTATTATTGCCGCTTATATTTTGCTGAAAGATAAATTCTTCGGCAGCCCCATTTCACCGCAAATGCGACAGATGCAGCAGGTGGTGAATAAAGTGCGGAATTTAGAGGCGGTAATTCAACAAAACCAGGGTAAAATATTCTCCCTGATGCGCGAATACAAGGAAAAGACCGGAAAAGAATTACCGGCCATGAACCTCTTAAATCTCAGCGAAGAAGAGGAGCGAATCCTTGCGAATCGCATCCGGAACGAACAGGATGTAACCAAAACACTGTTGAGCGATATCATCGAAAATAACAGCGAGATCAGGGAACTAAAGGTTGAAATCGAAAGATTGGAAAAACTCCTGCCCGCGCCGCGTATCGTGGAAAGGGGCGAAAATCATTTCCAAATCGCCATGGATTTTTTATTAAATGAAAAAAAAATAGAAAAGAAGAGAGCCTTAGAGCTCGTTGAAAGGGTATTGTTGTTCGATCCCTTAATTCCGGGATTCAAAGTCTGGAATTTTTACTTCCGGGGAGAATACGGGACTTTTATTACCCAGGGGAGTGCGGTGATTTCGCCCAACGAGGTTAGACGGAGATCGAAACGAAAGCTTATCGATGACAGGGACCGAGCCCTTGGCGAACGGAATAAATTGGCGCAGGATATTTCAGTACTGGAATCCCGGAGGGGGGAAATTATTTCTCAATTGGACCTGCTCAACCTGGAAAAACAAAAATTAATCTCCCGGATCAGCGATTTAAATAAAGAAAATCTGAAGATGCAAGAGACGATAAATTCCCTTTTTTACTTAGTCGACCTGAAACGAAATCTAAAGAAGAGGGGCATTATTAAGGGTGGATTCCTGAGATCTCTGAAGTTGAGAAAAGTCTCACCCGAATTTTTTAATCAATCCATTGATATGAGGGCCCGGGACACCATTAAAATTTTGGCTGCCGATTTCGGCCGGAAAAAAATCAAGAAGGTGTTACTCTACCCGAAATATTATAAAAAAGGAATCGACTATGAAGTAACGGTCAATCTTGACAGGAAAGCAGCCGAACTAATCATCTTAGATACGGCTAAATTAAAAAATGAGAGAGTCGTGATTTCCGTTGAATAGAAAAATTTAATGAAAGGATAAATGCCGCCTTCACTTATTGTGCGGCCAGGTAATCCAGGTATTCCGCCGGCGGATCGATTAATAAAATTCCGATTTCCTTTAAGGTGTCATCCGGTTTTTCCAGGTTATCATTCACCCAGCGGACACTCCCGTTAATGCGGACGGGTTTATTGTCAATATCGATGATCACATCAATTACCTTATAACAGGGTAAAACGTGTTCGGTTTTTATGGAAATTCCTTTACGTGACATATCGACAAGAAAGGCCGGGTAGGTTTGTTCACCATCTCTTATTTTTATCTCTTTTGCTTCAGGCACTCTTTTTTCTTTTCTTAAATCCATTTTTTTCCTTCTAATTTATATACAATAAAGTGAAAAAAAAAACAATAGGAAAAATTAAAAAAATTTTTTTTTTAAAAATTCCAATATGGCGGGAGTCACATCGATCAAACTATTTATTCTCTCTCTTAATTCATCACTTTTATACCCCCAGGTAATAAGCGGAACCGGGTTTACGGTATGCAGCCTGGTATCGTAATCCTCCAGGTTTCCGTGGTCACTGGTGATTAGAAGCGTATCTCTATCTTTATGTAAAAGCGAAAGAAGATGCTTTACGAAACTGTTTAATTCCCGGATTAGCAAAACACTATCCTCAAAGGAGTATCCATGCCCATACAAATCGGTCAGGAAAAATTCATACAGGGTAAAATCATAGCGTCCGGACGTATTATATAGGATCTCCGCCGCTTTTTCAGGGCTGAATTCGGGTAAACCGTCTCCTCTTTCATTTAACGAACGGTTGGAAAAATCATGGTATATCGACCTTTCCTTTATGATATCTTCTTTGCCAAAAGGTGTCATATGGGTAGTCAGCATCATGCAAGATGTGACCGAGATGGTCGGTCTCATATTCCGGGGAAATTTTTCGGAAAAAAAGATTTGCCCACTGTCTTGAATTCGTACATACTGCGGCGTAAATTTGTCGGAACAATCGGGATAAGCATTCATGAAACGAACCTTAAACTTATTCTGCTTTAGAAGCAGTAGGATATTATTCCTTTTAATGATTCTGCGCATCAAATTGTCCGGAAAACTATCTTTATGACGATTGAGAATGCGGGGAATATTCACGCCTGTAAACAGGGAAGTTTGCCCGGTGGCGCTCATTGGAATTCCTTTTACTCCTAAGCAGGCGTCGATTGGTTTTACCGGCGTTTTATCGGGCAGGGTGCACCAGGAGTCGGAAAAAGGAAGATATGCGGATTTAGCGGCAATAAAGGGATTATTGGCCGTGGTTTTGCCGATGCCGACACCGTCGAGAAAGATAAAAATAAACCGGGGATTAAATTTTTCGGAATTATTTGCTGTCATTAAATTCTTCCCTGGTGGAATAGTATTCTTCATCGGTTATGTATTTGTATTTGTAGAGTCTATCTAACAACAAATTGGCTCTCCATTTTAAATAACGGGAATTTGATAGGGGAGTAACCCTCAGGGGTTTGGGAATAACCGCTGCCAGCCTGGTTATTTCAACCAGGTTTAACCGTCTGACCGGTTTTTTGAAAAAATATTCGCCGGCAGCCGCCACCCCGAAAATTCCCCTGCCGAATTCAATCACGTTTAGATAAAGATGAAAAATCCTGTTTTTTGAGAGTTCTTTTTCCAGCTTTTTAGCTATAAAAAACTCCCTGATTTTCCTGAAATATGACTTTTTCGTGGATAGATACAAATTTTTAGCCAATTGCTGGGTAATGGTGCTGCCGCCCCTGACTTTTTTGCCTTCTTGCAAATTCTTTTTTATTGCCTCTTTTAATTCGTAATAGTCGATGCCCTTGTGAAAGTAGAATCCCGCGTCTTCGGAAATACGCACCGTGTTTTTGAGCATGTCGGGAATGTCGGCAAAGCTCACCCATTTTTGATGAATTTTTAACTTTTTTCCCTCTTTTTTGGCCTGTTTTTTTCTCAATTCGATCATTGAGGTGGTTTCCGGGTTCTTTGTTTTTAAATCACTCACATCGGGAAGGGATAAGAAAAAATAGGCGAGAAAAAG
>JAGLQA010000291.1 GCA_023137075.1 Candidatus Aminicenantota bacterium | reverse complement strand
ATCAACCCCGCGGTGCGGGGAGCCGTTAAAGTTGCGTCATTAGTGAGGAATTATTATGAAAAAAGCAAAAAAACTTAAAAAATTGCCGGTATTTAAAAATGAAAATGAAGAAAGAGATTTTTGGAGTACTCACGACACGGCAGATTTTTTTGATTTAGATAAGGTTCATAGATATACTCTAGATATACTCGGTGCGTTGGAATGTTGGAATGTTTATTGATTTGGAAAACCGGGGATGTGGGCAGGGAAACGGCTGAAAGGTGAATTACCGGTAAAGCTCAAAGACGATGCCGGGTTAAAATATTCTGTTCGGGGTCACCCGTTCCGGTTAGTTATAACTAAATGTTTTTTGCCAGGAAATCTTTTAAACGGTTAAATTCTTTTTTTATGTTTTTTATAAGAGAGTCTGCACCTTCAAGGTGGCCGGATTCGGTGAGGGCCTCCAACTGCGTGGCTGCAGAGGATAGGGGCAGGGCGGTCAGGTTGGCTGCCCCGCCTTTGATGCGGTGGGCAATAAAGAGCATTTTTTGGGCATCTCCCTTTTTTAATGCGTCCGAAAGAGAGGGGATTTGTTTCCGGAGATTTTCTAAAAAACCGGCGATCAGGTGGTCCAGCAGTTCTTTGTCACCGTCAAATTCTGCTATTGCCTGCTCATAGCGAAGGGGTTCGTTTTCCGGTTCCGCCGTAGAATCACCTGTTTCTTGCCTCCGGGAGCCGGTATTATTCCGGTTACTTTGCCGCGGGGCCTCCCCGGTTGTTTTCATCCAGCGTTCAACTACTTTGATAAAAGACTTCCGCCGGATCGGTTTGATGATGATATCGTTCATACCGCAGGCGAAACACTTATCCCGGTCCTCCTTGTAAACATTGGCTGTCATGGCAATAATAGGCACCCCGGGATTTTTTGTCTTATTCCTGCTTGAGCGGATTCGCTTGGCCGCTTCAAAACCGTCAATGTCGGGCATCCGGATGTCCATCAGGATGATATCAAAGGCTTTTTTCTTTGCCGCTTTTACCGCTTCTTCGCCGCCCTCCGCGCATTCCACCTGGTATCCGGCGCTGTGAAGGTGGGCAACCGCGATTTCCCGGTTGGTCGGGTAATCTTCGACTAACAACACCCGGCCCTTACGACCGGTTTTATTTTCCTCTGCTAGCGGTACTATTCCTGCTTCTTCAAATATTTCAACCACCTCCTCCTTTTTCGGGATCGTGTGTTTATTAAAAGGCAGCGTAAACCAGAATGTGCTCCCTTCTCTCAATTTGCTTTCTACGCCTATTTCACCGCCCATCATTTTAACCAATTTTTTCGAGATCGTCGTGCCCAGTCCCGTGCCGCCGTACTTACGGCTGGTGCTGCCGTCTGCCTGGACAAAACTCTCAAAAATAGCGGCCTGTTTTTCTTTCGCTATCCCGATGCCCGTATCTTTGATCTCGAAATAGAGTTTCACCTGGTCCTTTAAATCCTCCTGCCTGCGGATGCGCACTTTTACCGAACCTTTTTCGGTAAACTTAACGGCATTGCCGATAAGGTTGAAGAGAACCTGGCGCAGCCGGGTGGGATCGCCGATCAACCTGGTGGGGGTATTATCAGTTATGGAAATATCAAAATCAAGGTTTTTTTTGTGCGCCCGGATAATCATACTTGAATGGATACCGTTCAAAATTTGTTTTAGGTCGAGAGGCAATTTCTCTAACTCCAATTTACCGGCATCAACCTTGGAGATATCAAGCAGTTCGTTAATTAAATCCAGGAGAACCTCGGATTCGGAAATGGTTTGACCGGCGTAGGTTTTAATTTCTTTTGACGAAGCGGTGTTCATTATCAGTTCGCTGAAACCGAGGATGGCGTTCAGGGGCGTTCGGATATCATGGGAAATATTTGCCAGGAATTCACTTTTGGCCAGGTTGGCATTTTCAGCCGCTTCCGTCGCCTGCTGCAGTTTTTTGTTAATTCTTGACAATTTGCGGTTAACTCGTTGCAATTGCTTTTCTTTTTTTATTTTTTCGGTTATATCCCTGAGTATTCCCTTATATTCGATTACATTACCCTTCTCATCCCTGAAAGCCGTGGTCGTTTCCTGAACGATTAATTCCTTGCCTTTCTTCGTTTTGAGTACAAACTCAAAGTCTTTTAGAAAATTTTTCTCTTCCGCTATTTTTTTGGCTTTTTTCCTGTCTTCCGGGTTGGCATAGAAATCCCTGGCGTTCATTCCTTTCAGATCATTGTGGGAACCCAATTCCAACAACTCTATCCCCGCCGGATTGATTTCGATAAAATCGCCTTTAGGAGTACTGATAAAGACCATATCCTTCGATTCCTCGAACAGCGTGCGGAACCGTTCTTCACTCTTCCTCAAAGCAGTCAATGCCAGTTTACGTTCCGCTATCTCTGCCTGGAGTTTTTTATTAATGATCTCCAATTCAGCGGTGCGTTCTCTTACCAACCCTTCGAGATGCTCCCTGTACCTCGAGAGTTCTTCTCCCGACTGTTTGTACTTAATCGCCATGGCGATGGTATTGGAAATAATGGACAGTATTTTTAAATCGTTTGCCGAATAAGCATCGGTTCGCGAGTAGCTCTGCACCACCATTACGCCGATTATTTCTCCTACCTTTGTGCGCAGCGGTACGCCCATCCAGGAAGTGGAGGGTATGCCGACCAGGTCGACTTCCCCCTGTTTTACCAGCTCTATTACTTTATTCCTGTCTACAAGCAGTGGCTTTTTGGTTTTAAATACATAATGAGTGAAACCCCGGAAGAGTTCGACGATGGCGCTGGGTTCCACTACCTCTTCGTCATTTTCGTCGGCATAGTAGGGGAAGGTATATAGATTTTTCCTCTTATCATAGACCAGTGCCACGTAAAAATTCCGGGCATCCATGAGACGGCCCACCTGCTTATGGATTAGGGCAAGTAAAGCCTCTAAAGACTTAACCAGAATAATCGCGTTTGAGATATTAAGTAACACCTCATTAACTTTTTCCGCTTTTTCCTTCTCGTGTAAAACAGTGTCGAAATCCAGCTTAAGGATAATCATGGATTCATAGATGGAGCGAAAGGGATGGTGTTCGAATTCGGTTTGTTGTTTTTGCAGCGTTTCCTTATCCCAATCTATATCCCCCATAAACATCAAAAACTCTTCGATATAACCATCAAATTGCTCTTTACTATAGGTTTGTCTTTTAGTCTTTTTTTTTTTGCCGGATTTTTTGGCTGCCCCTTCCCCCTGTTTGAAGTGTTCGATTCTACTCAAGGCATCCTCAAAGCTGTCGGCAGAAGCGATATTAAAAGGTGTAAATTGTTTGCTAATATTAAGGATGGCGGTCATAAACCGGTTTATCCCAAACACAACCGAGAACAGGCAGGGATAATCGTTGTTCAATTTTTTTAGTCCGTCTAAATACAAGCGCCGTGCTTTCCAGGATACCCCCTGTAAGCCCTGCCAACAGCCGATGCGAAAGTACCCTTTTTCCGGATTTTTTATTTCTGCAAGGACTTTGCGGTGCAGCGCAAAAAAATCCGCCACGTATTGTTCTCTTAAAGAACCATAGGCCTCGGTATATATAATATTTTCATCGATAACCTCGAAGTAGATTGAATAATCGTCTTTTTTTATAAACCAGTCGTCCTTTTTGAATCGCCGGTAGGAAGCGGGCCCGACAGCGGCGCTGTTTTCCAGAGAAGATTTTTTTTCAAGCAAGAGTTACTCCTTTTCTCTCCTCCATGAGTCACATCTTCTTTCTATATTCATCGATTTCCGAATTTATTTATCGCCACTCAACTTCTTCCTGATATTTTAATCCAAAAATATTTTAATTTCAAGACCAAATAATTTTTGATCCTTTTGCGTCTCTTTTCTGAAGGTGTGCCGGGTTTCCGCTGCGGTTTTTTCTCCGATTTCGGGCTTTCTACCGGTATACGCACTTTTTACCGAGACGCCAGGTTAAAAATTGCCGGCAAAGAGATAGTCCCGGAGAATATAATTTACCTGTCCCTCTTCTTATTTTTATCCCATGCCGGTCTTTTGCGGTTCCGGTGGAAGTTAAAGCAGGAAAAACCGGGACCCTGCGAAGTATGCACCTTTTTCTCGATAAATATCCCAGCCCATTGGGGATACGGATATCCCAGGTGCCTTTTAGTAATAAGATGCCGATTTTTTCGATTCCTTTTTATGCTGTCGGTAAAATCCCTGAACTGGTAAATGATTTTTTATAATGCAGGTGACACAAATTCATGCGCGTATGAAAAAATTATAACCATTAACCTTAGCATTTTTGAATTATCGGGTTGGGAAGTTTGTGCTTGACCAGGTATCTTTTTCCCCGGAATTGAAACGGCGTTCTTGATAATAAGGTATCCAGTTTTGTTCCCTCTCTCTTCCGCGAACGTTTACTGTTTTTATCTCCATAGGGATCGGTTACGAAAAAGATTTGTAATTTTTTTACAATGAACCTTTTATTTTGGAAGATATTTTTAAAACGGCTGCCCATGAAATTTTCGATTGTTGTTTTAAACTTAATATATATATTATCCACGGAAAAACCGCCTGGAGATTTAATATCTTTTAACTCGATTAGACAGATAAAAAAACTGTTATCGGCACATTTTAATAGGATCAGGCAATCGACGGAAGGAGGGGTGTTTTTTAAGCCGAGTTCGTTGTAGAAATTGTCCACCTTTATGACTAAATAATTTTTGGCGGGAATATCCATCTCCATGGTGACGGAGATTTTATTCTCTTCGCATTTATCGGTTATATAAGGTTTTAATTTTTCAGTGTACCTGGTTTTATTGATCATCCGCTTCGTCGTTCAACCTATCCAGTATATTTTCTCTCTCTTCGTAAAGTGAGTCCGCCGTTTCCATGAAGTTCTCGTCATCGACACCCAGATCATCGGTTTT
>JAGLQA010000290.1 GCA_023137075.1 Candidatus Aminicenantota bacterium | reverse complement strand
AAAAAAAGGAAGCCCGGCAGGCGGGGCCTGCCGGGCTTTTTTTGTAGCTTAAATACCGGTTATTGGGTAACAGAAATTTCTTAATAAGTAGCCGAATCAGAGGTCTCGTTGTTCAACGTGTAGTTGTAGTCCAAGGTCGCATGCGTTACGTTATCAACAGTTATGACAAAGGGACCGGCGGATTTAATCCGCGGCGAGGTAAAGGAAACCGTACCGTTTGTACCGGTGACGCCGGAAGCGCTGCCGCTGGCCACACCACTCCAGGTGATATAGACCGTGGCACCGGAGACCGGGTTGTTATCCGTATCCCAGATGGTGACTGTGGCAGTGGAGTTATAATTCCTGCCTCTCTGCGTAATCGATTGACTGATATCATAGACATACATTTCAGGCTCCGTGCCGTCGCTTACAGACACGGGTTTGGTGACGGAATCGGTGGCGCCTTCGTCATCGGTTACGGTCAGGGTAACGTTATAGATTCCGTTGGCCGCATAGGTGTGCATCGGGTTCTGTGCGGGGGAAGTTCCGGGGTCGCCGAAATCCCAATCCCAGGATACGATGGTGCCGTCGGAATCGCTGCTCAGGTCGGTAAAGATGGCTTGCAGTAAATTAGTTGTGAAGGAGAAATCCGCATCGGGGGGGATATTTCCACCGGAGATCGGGCCGTTGGGGGCAATGGGGGTGCGCATCTGCACCGAGGGATCGCCGAAGCAAACCCAGGTGTCGGCCATGTCTTCGCCGCCGCTGCCGTTAATATCGATCATCTTGAATAAACCGTTGGCGAACATACCGCCGAAGGTCCTGACCGTTCCGGCGACCATCAGGTCGGCCATTTCGTCTTCCGCATCCATGGGCGGGGCCCAGGATTGATTGATGGTGGAACCGCAGTGGGCAATGGAACCGGTGGGGTTGCCGTTGTTGGTGGCGCGCTGCCAGGTTTCGCAGAAGCAGGTGTTGGTGGTAAAATCACCGACTACACAGGCCACGGAAATTACGAATGGTAGTTCCCATTCGTTGGTCAGGGCGTCTACATTGCTGCTGTAATAGGACCAGGATGAGGTATACCACTGGGTGACACTGCCGTGTCCGCAGTACCAGATAACGCCGGTGCCGGCATCGATCAGGCTGCTCATTAAAGAGGCGCTGCCGGTGTGCTGGTGGCAGCCGGTGTAGGTATAACCGATGGATTCGCAGTCGGCGCCGATATTATCGATATGCTCATAGTCATATTCGTCGTCATGACCGGGACCTTCGGTGGTGCCCATGCCCACAGTGTTTTTGAAAAAGGCGGCGCTTGACAGCACATCTCTTTCATAATTGATGGTCCGGTCTACCTGGGTCAGCACGTGGGCGGAAGATTCCGCTGAGAAACGACCGACCAGGATATCTAAGTAGCTGTCGCTGCCCACGATATAACCGTAGTTATTGTCCGAATCTCCAGCCGAAGTGCTCGAGGTGGGTACGTAGGCATGGTCGCCGATTAACAGCAGGAAGGTCAATCCATTGCTGTTATAGTAATTGGCCACATAGGTTTCTAAAGCGGATGAACTACCTATTGTCGAATAATCCACTAAGTCGACGCTGTAATTGCAGCTCTGCTTCCAGGTGACAAAATCAGCCATGTCGCTCATAAAAGAGCTGTGACTCACGATCAGCATATTGCCGATATCATCGCCTACGAAGGTGTACCTGGTTTGTACCTGGTCGAAGTTGACAAAATGTCCTGCGTATACCTTTTTAAATGAACGGTCTAATTTTTTCAGAGCCTTGTTGCGCACGAGCACATTCTTGCCGGTCTGGCCGGTAGTAGAAACTTTGACTCCTACTTTGGTATAAACCCGCAAAACCTTTGTCGTCGGGTTGTAGCGGAAGGGATGGACGATTACGGTTTGTCCCCTGAAATTCCTGACGATGTGCGGTGTTTTCAATTCCACCAGGTTTTTCGGGAAGAATCCATCGGTGGTGTACTCTTTGCCGAACACATAGGGTACATCATCCGGGTTGACTGTCCTCATCAGGTTTCCCTTGGAGGGTGCGACTAATACGTTTTTGTAATCGACAAATTTTGTGCCAATCACTTCCACTTTCATCTTCGCCTTATCGGGAATGATGATGGACGCAGACATTTTCGGTAATGCCGGCGCGCCTTTCAGCAAGAGCTTACCGGTCTTGGGCACCAAAAGCTCAATCGCTTTTCCTCTCGGTGTGTTTACTTTTTTGTAGTCATAATCGGTGATTTTGAATTTTAAAATCGTCTCTTTCCCATTGGAAGAAACCGACTTGACACCGTTGGCAGCAAAAGCCGCCGTTAAAGAAATACAAAGCACAAACACCAACAAAAACTTAAGTTGTTTCATTTAGAAACCTCCTTTTAAATTTTATAGTTTTATCCGGGTATACAACACCGGGATATGTCCAGACGTTTCGCAACCTGATAAATTCACGATAAATTTTCATCTTTTACAGTTTAAATCAAAAAAAATAAAAATCAATCCATCTTAAGTTGTATTTTTGGTTGTATAAGGGGTCCCCTTTAAGGTAAACTAAAGTCTTATATTATGAGTCCCTGGTTGTACACCCGAATGCCACCCTCATCCCCTTCATAATTAGCAATTCGATGTGTTTCGGGGTTCCGGATCGTGCGGATTTAACGTTTGCGCTGCCTGAAGTAATCATAAAACAGACGGATTTCCCGGTTCCCCGGATTTATTGTTAGAGCTTGCTGAAATAACCGGGCCGCCTTTGCTCCCTGCCCCCGGTTTTTGTATAATGTCCCCTGGATATAGAAAGGCTGCGCCCTGACGTATTGGTCCAACCGGGCCGGATCGGGCACACCGGCGATTAATTGTCCGGGGGGCTGCCGGCGGCGAACCAGCTCCAGGATATTATCACGGTGATGCTCATGACGAACACTGCCGGGAGTAAAATATTCCAGGACAGGATGGTTATCCGAATGGATGCGGGAGTGGTTGCCGACGTAATTTTTTATCCCCTCCTGATTTAACAAAAGGGTAGAGGCCAGCAGGTAGGGATCCGTGAAAAAAGGATCATTCACGCGGTTAACCAATTCGCGGATATCATTAAAAGAAATAGATATCTCCCGGGGTGAACCGATCAACACACCGTGGGTCTGGGCCAGCCATACCATTGAATGGGGGAAAACAGAATAAAAGGTGTTTAACAAGGTCTTTAAATCATTGACGGTTAACTTATGCAAGGGGAGATACTGGCTTATTACGCCATCCGGTGTCATCTGCCGCTTGCACAATTCAAAGTACTCTTTCGTGTATAAACTCCCGCTGCCTAAGGACGGATGAACCGGGTCGCAGGAAATAATGTCATATTTTTTCGGGGCTATCAACAAATAGTTTCTACCGTCACCGGCAATAAAGTTCACTTTCGGGTTCCGCCAGACCTGGAGGTTGTACCTTTCAAAAAGCGGGGCCGCCTCCCTTACCCCGGGACATATTTCCACACAATCGATATAATCCAATGGATGCTGCGCCACGGCAGAGGTGGTGACACCGATTCCGAAGCCGATAATCAGGGCATTTTTCGCCCCCGGGTTGATCAGCATAGGCAATTGCCCCATATAGTGAACCACCTTTAACGCATCATAGGTGACACCGCAGACCGCGTTATTGTTGACGTAGCAGCTCCGCACCCCGGTTTTTTTATCTTCCACCACCGCTACCGTGCCGTCAACCGTCTCTTTATAGTGCTTCAGTATATGAATGGTATTGGCGCTGCGAAACACAGATGGGGGAAGGATATGGGAGGGTTTGCCGATGATAAGGGGAAGGAGAATAATCCCGGCGAAGCTAATTACAGCGGTTATTAGCCACTTTTTCTTCCCGGCCCTTTTTTCAATAAACAATGATCCCGACAATGCCAGCAGGAAATTTATCAAAGCGGTCATAATCAACCCTTTCATCACCCCGACTAAGGGGATCAACACAAAACCGGCGATTACCGGGCCAATCATACTGCCTAAGGTATTGTAGAAGAAAATTTTCCCGATACTGGCACGTAAATGCTCTATAGAATCGGTAAACATCTTGCAAATTAGGGGAAACACAATGCCCATGAGCAGGGTGGGTAAAAACATGATTAAGGTCGAAAGAAATAAACCGGGAAAGACCATACGCAGGATGGGATATCGCAATAAACCGGCGAAGGGTTTTAGAAAAACTGGAAAGTCATTCAAAAAAACAGCCGTAAGGGCTACCATGAAAAAAATGATAAATTGCAAAGCCACCAACAAAGACATGGATGAGGCGCGGTTCGAAAGAAATTTACTATAAATGTAACTGCCAATGCCGATGCCGGCCAGGTAAATAACCAGGATACTGGTGAAACTATAGATGGAATTTGACGTAAACGTCGCCAGGGCCCGGGTCCAGAGGATTTCATAGGCGAGACCGGCAAAACCGGTAAAGAAGGATGCCAATATTAGAAAAGTAGGCAGGGAAACCGGTTGATTCCGGATCAAAGGAACTTTTTCCTGTTTCTTCTGCTCTATTTTAACCGGACCGGGTTCCCTCATCTTCAGAAAGCAGATGCCGATGAAAACATTGATCAGGATCCCGGTTAATTGGGTTTCCCTTTGACCAACCAGGCCGATCAGGAAGTAACCGGTCAACCCGGCGCCTAAAATCCCCCCAAAGGTATTGAGTCCGTAAAGAAGGCCGATTCCCTTTCCCACATTTGCCTGCTTGCGAATGTATAGTTGGGAGATAACGGGAAAGGTTCCTCCCATGAGAAAAGTGGGGATGATCATAAGCAGTGCGCAAAGGAAAAAAATAAAAAACAGTATCAGGGTAGAAGAGAGATTTAAACGGTGCACCAATCCCTGGTAAATAGTTGAAAGAAATGGAAATACCAGGAGCAAAAAGAGACTGCCTGCGCCGATGCCGAACTGTAGAAAGGCAAAGGTGTGGGACAGTTTTTTCCGTATGCTTCGTTTCCCCCAAAAAAAACTGCCCGCGCCTAAACCTAACATGAAAACGGAGACCACAACAGTAATGGCCGCGTTGGTTTTTCCGAATATTACCGACAACTCCCGGATCCAGACCACCTGGTAACAGAGGCCGACAAACCCGGAGAGAAAAAATAATAGTAAAAGATGTGGATTCCCTTTTCCGGCTATGTTTCGAGACTCATTTTTGTCTTTTTTTTTTGTCATATTCTGGGGGGGAAGATTGTTTCCTAACAAAAGGATATTTTTATTAAAAAAACCTTATTATGAAAATAGTTTCCCGGCAATACCCAGGATGTCATCGATGGGAGAACCGTCGCCATCGGAATCCAATAAAGACAGGAGGGAACCTAAACCCGATTTGGAACGGGACTTTTTCAGGCCGGGCAGAGTCCCCGATTTATTACCCTGTTTGTTTAACGCGCCCATGGCCAAACCGGCCACTAAGGGAAGGATTTTTTTCAGGATACCGGCGCTCAGGCCGGTGCTTTTTGAGGTACGGCTGGCCAATTGGCGGCTGACATCCTTGCTTCCAAATAAATGGCCGAGAATACCATTTCCGTCGGAAACGGCATTTCCACGGGAAATCGCTTCCGTATCATCTAAGTAACGTTCATGTCCACCTCTGGTGAGCGCCCCTAACAAACCCTCGATTCCACTTTTTTGCGATACATTTTTTTTAATCCCATTGGTCAACGCCGGAAGAAGACCGGCGATTGCCTTTGTCACATCTCCTTCTCCCAGTCCGAATTTCCGGGCAATTTGGGATACGGGTGACCCCCCGGAATTCAAAATCGCGTCCATTAAATTCATAGTTTGCTCCTTTTTTTTTAATATGCAATACCGATGCTGCTGCTTCAAGATTTCATTGTAACAAATTACAACAAAAGATACAATTCTTTTTTGAATCCCTAATCCACCACCTGTTTTAGAACCGTAGGGGGGAATCTTGTATTCCCCCCGTCTTTCAAACTCTAATTTATTCGTTCTCGAGCACAATACCGGCCGCGTCCTGAACCAGGGGTCTCAGGTCATCCGGGGTTCCTAAGGTGGGCGAAATATTGAGCAGTAATATGACCGTTATCTTATCGTCTACCATGCGGGAGATAAAACTGTGAAAACCGAAATAGGCGCCCCAATGCCAGATATGCTTATGCATTTGGCCGTTGACTTCCAGGTCGTTGATATACCAGCCGTAACCGTAGTCGCCGTAGCCCGGGGTAAACATCTTTTGCAGTGTCGCCTGTGACACTAATTTTTCCGTATACAAGGCCTGGTCCCATTTGTACATATCTAAGACGGTAGAGTATATGGCGCCGGCAGTATAAGGAATCGTGGGGTGGCAATACATCGTCACCAGTGGGGGATCGACTATATCATAACCGATGGCTTTGTCCGGGAAATCCGTTTCATAGGGATCATAGCCGGAATTCCTCATCTTCAGGGGATCGAAAATATTCGCTTTGATAAAATCACCGAATGTCATACCCGATACTCGTTCCAGGATAATTCCTAAGGTGATGTAATTGGAATTGCTGTACTCGTGACGGCTGCCGGGTTCGAACTGCAGGGGTTCATTCATATAGTACTGCAAGAGATCTTCCGGATTATGGAATTGATCGATATTCATCCATATAGCCGGGTTGAATAGATAATCGAAAAGTCCCGAACTCTGTGAAAGCAATTGATGCAGGGTCACCCGGTCACCATTGGGAAAATCAGGGATGTAATCCGCAATAGTATCATCGACACTTAAGAAACCCCTTTCTTCCAGCATCATGATAGACATAGAGGCAAAGGCTTTGGTGAGAGACGCAATCGCTTGCACGGTTTTCGGTTTGTTGGGAATTCCTTCATCGTAGTTTGCCATACCGTAACCTTTTTTAAAAATCACCTTGCCATCTTTCGCGACAAGAACCGTGCCGCTGAAGGTTTTAGCCTCTTCCAATTGGCCGAAATACGCGTCTAACTGCTGCTTTACCAGGCCATACCCGTTCCCATTATTATCTTGGGCAAAGATAAAAGTGGTTAAACCGATAACAACCAACATGCTGATGCATGTACGTAACACATTTTTTTTCATTTTTTCCTCCGATATTATTTTAATGCTCATTTAAAAAAAATTTCCAACACAATCTTTTTTCACCCGGTTATTATAAGGTTGATTTTTTATGAAAGATATAATAATTATATCAAAATTCATAAAAATTGAATCACCATTCCCGGCTTACAGGATCCGGAAATCCGAAGGCAGGCGTTTAAATTTTTCTTTGAAACATTTGGTGAAATAGGCGGAACTGGAAAAACCGACCATAAACGCCACCTCCGTTACGTTGCCGTAATTGGATTTTAACAGGTCCACCGACCGTTTCAACCGGTAGGATTGGATGAACTTGTTGGGCGCTTGACCGGTCAGGGCCGTTACTTTTCGATGCAAGGAAGCCCGGCTGATATGAAGGGCATCCGCCAATTCATCCAAACCGAATTCCGTATCCGATAAATTTTTTTCAATAATTTGTTGTATCTTTTTAAGAAGCAAGTTGTCTAAGGAAGACAGAGCCAATTCATCCGGATGGGTCACCGTTTCCAACTGTACCCGCTGCTGCAGCAAACGCCGTTGTTTGACCAGGTTTTTAACCCGGCTCAGCAGTATTTCCATGCTGAAGGGTTTGATGATATAGTCGTCCGCGCCGGCTTCCAATCCCCGGATAATCTCTTCTTCGGTGAAATTAACGGATAACAGGATAATCGGGATATGGCTGGTTTTGATTTCTTTTTTTAATACTTCACACAATTGATAACCGTTGACTTCGGGCATCACGATATCGCTGATGATAACGTCCGGGATAATCTCTTTGGCTATATCGATACCCTGCCTGCCGTTAACCGCTTCCCCCACTAAAAATCCATCCCCTTCCAGTAAGTTTTTAATGAACCCGCGCATATCCTTGCTGTCTTCAACCACCAATACGATATCCCGGTCCTGGTTGTCTCTCTCAATACCGGTGAGCCCGCTGCTGTCAGGCGGCGTATCACGGTTTTCTTCACGCTCTAGCTGCACCATGAAGGCATACCGTTTAGAGATTCTGCCACCCGCCTTATCTTCCCCGGAGGAAACCGTGGATTCGTCGATTTCTCCGGGTTTCAAGTGTTCTTTTCCTTTCGGCAGGGTTATCACAAATTCCGTTCCTTTGCCCGCTCCGCTGTTCACCCTGATGGCGCCGTGATGAAGCTTGATGTATTCCTTTGCTAAAAAGAGCCCGATACCTAAGCCCTTGATATAGTGTTCAAATCGCTTGTTCAACTGGTAAAACCGGTCGAATATCCGCGTCGTCTGGTCCATGGAAATATCAGGCCCGGTATTGTGCAGCGATATTTCTACCGAATCTTCGGACAAATCGCGAACCGACAGTTTAATCCAGCCGCCGGGAGGAGTAAACTTCAACGAATTCATGATAATATTACACACGACATCCGCTATCTTATCAGGTTCGAAATAGAGGGGGATGTTTTCGTTGTCGGCCCGGAAGACCAGGTTGACCTCCTGCTGCTCGGCCAGGAATTCGAAAGAAGCCGTAATTCCCCTTAAAAAGGGAACCAGGTTCTGCCGGAGGGCACTTAATTTCAATTTTCTGCTCTCAAGTTTTAATAACTCGAGAATCTGGCTGATGATAAGAAGCAACCGTTGACCGTTTCGATGCATCAACGATAGTGTTTTTTTCTCTTCCCGGCTGCGGCTTTTTGCCATCATTTGTTCTAAAGGAGTAATGATCAGGTTCAGGGGAGTCAAAAATTCATGGGTGATATGGGCAAGAAGGCGGTTTTTCATTGCCGCTATCTCTTCCGGCACATCGGGGGGAATGTCCGGTTCTCCAAGGTCGGCTCTTCCGGTCCGGGTCTCTCTTATGCTTCTTTTGAGTAATGTTTCATATTCGCCGAGAATTTTCGCGTATTCCCTGGATAATTCAGCTTTTGAAAGGGTAGAATTCTCGCTAATTTCTTTCGCCCTGTCCAGAAATTGAAATTCGTTACGATAAACCTCTTGCTTTTTGGACACATCCGACATCGGCCACTTCCTACCAACAACAATTTCACTTGTATGTTTTTACGTTCAAACTGGCCTTATTCTAAGAGAAATTAAGCTTCAAGTCAAATATATATATCAAAAAATCTACTTATCCCGGAGGGAGCGCCAGAAGTTACACTCCGCCATATAAATCTCCTTTCGCTTTTCCGGGATCCTCGGGATCGCGTATTTGTACCGTTTAAAATTGAACATGCCTCCGCTGGAACCTTCAGGTAGCAGCAATATACTGGTGTTAAAGTTTAGCGTCTCACTTTGGATAGCGCCCACATCCTTCCAGGCGATAGAATTCTTCTTACCATTGTGAAATCCTTCCTTATTGAGTACAGCTCCTTTGAGCCTGACTTCGGGTTCGTTCTCTAACCAATCCGTCAGGCGACGAAGCCGTTCTTCCCGGTATCGGATGAGTTTCTCGAAAAGGTGGACTTTACTTAATTTCAGGTCTCTCAGCGTGATTAGCGTCGCATTATCCTCATAATCTTTCAGGCACAATTTAATTCCTGTCAGGCGGTAAGCTTTCTCTTTTTCCATTTGCTCCGATAACTCATTTAGAAACTCCTTGAAGGTATCCTCGGGCAGCGAGTCTAAATTAATGAACGCGCTTTCAGAGCTTGAGGTGACGACAAACCATTTAAAAGATGCGGGTGAAATTAAATATAAAAGCCTGAGAGAATCGACGGGAAGAGATACTTTTTTAAATACCCCTTCCTTGACGGTGACTGTTTTTTCGTTTAGTGTTATTTTTCCCATTTTTTTTCTCCTTTAAATTTACCTTCCCCCTGGATTTCATTGCGGATGCCAGTGGATGCCAAAAGAAATCTTGAGCCTGCTTCCTTTTATGTAGTCGGTGTAATCATCGGGTATAATATACAAGGCATCGAAATCGAGGGAAAATTGTTTGTAAAATTTAACCAGTACTCCCCCACCAAAGGCAAAACCGTCTTCCCGGTCATAGTCACCTGATGCGTATTTGAGCAGCGCAACAGTGCCATAGTAACCGGAAATCCTGGGTTGATAAAATTTCCTTCTCCCCATTGGATACCCCCTCAACCCAACCGAATAGGATATACCACCGGGAGAATACCCCACCCCGATGCTGATACTAAAGTAGTTATGAATGTTTTCCTTTATTGGGGCGGGTAGATTGGGATTAAATTCAAGATTGATTCCCAATACTCCATAGGGAATACCAAGACCAACCCCCACACTCAAATAGCTTCCTTTGTTTTCACCGGCACTCTCTTCGGCAAGAGAGAATTGGACAAAGTGAAATATTATCAGTATCGTTGATAATATCGCCGCCCTTTTTTTTTTTGAAATTTTTTTTTCCATTTGGTTTTCTCCTTTTAAAGATGCATTCGTGCCCCGACAGAAATTTTGAACCGACTGCCAATATCTTCAAAATCCCAGCCGAAAAGGTGGAGCAGGTAAATCAACTCGAAATCGATCGAGTACCTTTTATACAGTTTGACCAGGAGACCGCTGCCAAGCGTCAATCCTTTTAGACTCTCCGTATTGCCGTAGTAGTTAAGGGTGCCAACCACTCCATGATAAAAGGAGACTTTCGGTTGAAACATTTTTTCCCTTCCCAAAGGATACAGATTGAAGCCGAAGGCATAGGCGACACCGGCAGGACAATACCCCAGTCCAAAAGTTATGCCTAAGAATTCCTGGAGTTTCTCCGCCCTGGGAGGGAAAATCGGTGAAACTTCGCAATTGATACCGATTACGCCGTAGGGGATGCCGTATCCGCTGCCGACACTAAAATAGCTTTCCTTTTCTTTTCGACTCCCTGAAAATGAAAACTCGGTTAATAACAAAATAAAAAGAATAAGCAAAAAAATAATTTGTCTTTCTTTTTTGAAAATTTTTCTTAACATTTTTACCTCACTTTAATCTATCGTTAATATAGGGATTAACAGCCGGTTTGCCTCATTGGCCGGCGATGCTGCCCGCATTTACCAAAGGTAATTTGACAGGAACGGGAGATGTAGCTTTTAACTTGAACTCCGCCGAATCGTATTTTTCCGGTACGTCAAATAATAGTAGAAGCCAGGTCTTCTCACCGGGTTTCAATTTGATTCCTAACGTGCCTTCCCAGGATACTGCCAGGCTTATCGGGGCAATACTCAGTCCCGGTATGAGAAATGCCTTTAATAGAATACTGTTTTCCGGGACAACCAATTGCATATCCAAACCTTTTTGATCATTTTTGTGGAACCAGACGGTCTTCTCTTCCTGCCCTTTATTTTCGAACCGGAGTGTAAATTCCCAGAACCTGCCGGAGGCTTTTACCGGCTCGGTATCTTCATGTGGGGCAAAGGCCGAACAGCGCATGGTATTACTGCCCGAGATCCAATGCATGGACGATTCTTCCGCCGGAAATTTACTGTCAAAGGTTTGCCATGTCCTGACTCCTTCAATCGTCCAGGCTACGGTTTTTTCCAATAAAAAGCTATTCTTGCCTGCCTTTACCGGTGAACACCCAATGGACAAGATCAGAATTCCCGGAACAAAAAAACCAATCCACTTAAACAAAAATAACTTTAATAATTTCACTCGACTCATTCATTACCTCCTGGATTGAACTTTATTTCATATAAATAGATAGCAGGTTTCGTGCCAGATTAATAAAATCCCCGGAATCGTTTATTATCGGCGACTTCGAGTTGTACACACATTTTAGGACAGCCCAATCATATACCCCTATGGGTATGGGCGA
Organism: Candidatus Aminicenantota bacterium; assembly: GCA_023137075.1. GTDB lineage: Bacteria > Acidobacteriota > Aminicenantia > UBA2199 > UBA2199 > JAGLQA01. The sequence continues at coordinate 1,372 of JAGLQA010000290.1, read as the reverse complement.
ATCTAAATTCCGCTCTACACTTCTCTAAGCCTCTTTATATCTTTACTTTCGGGGCATACCTCATAAGGTATCGTTAATACCCTACCGGGTATCCCCTTTATTAACCTGGAAGTCCCGCAGCGACAGGAAACCCCTGCTGCTCCAGGGCGCCAGGCAGGTTGGCAAGACCTATCTTTTAAAAGATTTCGCGAAAAGAGAGTATAAGGATTGCGCTTATTTTAATTTTGAACATAATCCGGAGATAGGCACACTATTCGATTCTTCCTTAAATCCCAGGATTTTAATCGAATCACTAAGCGCTTTTTTAGGAAGAAAAATTGAGCCCGGATCTACGTTAATTTTTTTTGATGAAATCCAGGCATTCCCACGCGGTGTCATCAGCCTTAAATATTTTTGTGAGGAAGCGCCGGAGTACCATGTGGTTTCAGCCGGTTCTTTATTAGGAGTTAGTGTCGGCAAAGCCGCCGGTTTTCCCGTGGGGAAGGTCAATTTTTTGAACCTTTTCCCGATGACTTTTTTCGAGTATCTTACAGCGGTGGGAGAAAATTTGCTGTTGAAACACCTGGAAGAAAAAAATCTGTCCGAACTATTACCCGACGTATTGCATGATAAACTCACCCGGCTCTTCAAGTATTATCTTTATATAGGGGGTATGCCGGAAGCTGTCCGGGATTACATCGTAAATAAGGACATACAAAAAGTACGGCACATTCAAAAGGAAATTTTAAAAGCATACGAAAGGGACTTTTCCAAATACTCAACCGCAAGCGAAGCCATAAATGTTTCCGATGTGTGGCGTTCTATCCCGGCTCAATTGTCCAGGGAGAATAAAAAGTTCAAATACGGCGATGTGAAAAAAGGAGGTAGGGCGTCCCGGTTGGAAACAGCCATAGAATGGCTGCGCAAAGCCGGTCTCATCCGGGTGATATACAATATTAAAACCCCGAAACTGCCGTTGGCCGGCTATACCGATCGCAGCAAGTTTAAGATTTACTTGCATGATCCGGGACTTTTAGGGGCCATGTTAGATGTGCCCTCACAGGTAATTATTCTCGGCAATAAGCTTTTTTCAGAGTATAACGGCGCTTTTATAGAAAACTACGCTGCCGTGGAACTGACCGGCAACATGGACAGCGATAATATTTTTTATTGGACAAGTAACAGTCAAGCGGAGGTGAATTTTGTACTTTCCCTTGCCGGGAACATTTTTCCCCTGGAAGTTAAGAGTGGGCTGAGCCGCAGGAAAAAGAGTTTGCGCATATACGCGGAACGCTTTCACCCCGGCAGGATGTTTCGCGCCTCTCCCCGAAACTTTGCCGAAGACGGCGATCTCATCAATATTCCCTTATATGCCATCGCCCTGCTTCAAAAA
>JAGLQA010000029.1 GCA_023137075.1 Candidatus Aminicenantota bacterium | reverse complement strand
TAAAAATAGTTCTCGGACAACCTGTCAACATTCGACATTCAGCTTTTCTTTAGTTTTTCTTTCAATTTCTCAATCATCGATTTGATTCTATCATTCTCTTTCGATTCCAGGACAAACCGTTTCACCATCTGCGACACCGCTGAATAATCCATTTCGAAAATTTTCCCAATTTCTCTTAAATTTAAATCACTATATTTCTTTAAGGCATATAAAAACAATTTCCTATAAATATTACCTTTCTTTTTTGAATATAACTCTGCTTCTGAAATTTTAAAAGTTCCCAGGAGGACAGATTTTATATCTTCCACTTTCAATTTTATTAAATGAGCCAAAAAGGGGGTTTCTCTCACTTCAATATTCTTAACAGTATAACCAACATGATCTAATATACTATTCCTAAAATCTTCGCTTCCAAGTATAGAATGCTTGCCATATATTTCTTCATCTTCTATTTCTTTCTCCATCCAACTATAAACGAAAGCCTTGTAAGATTGTTGATTGCCTGAAAACATTCCCATTATAGTTTCTGTAAATAATAATCGAAATTTCTTCTGCTCTGATATATAATCTTTGAAACTACTCCATCTATAATCTTCAGGAATTTTGACAATTCCGGCTCTCACCGGATTGAGATGTATATATGAACTTAGCAGCAAAAGATAATCTTCTTTTTCCACCAGTATGGATTTAAACCTACCCTGAAATATTGAACCTATTATATTGTATTTTGTTTTAAACCAATTTGAGTAACTTGTATTGAGGTTATGCATTGATTTTGAAAGATTTCCCGCAGGAGTTTCTAATAAAATATGGTAATGGGTATTCATTAGTACAAAGCAGTGTAACCTGAGATTGAATTTTTCGATTACTTCTCCCAGTTTTTCGAGAAACCTCTCTTTGTCTCTATCGGTTTGGAATATATTTTCTCCTCTGTGGCCTCGCGCTATCACATGTTGGATAGCTCCTTTATAATCAATTCTTAGCTGTCTTGCCATGTCAGAAGTCTAACAAAAAACACTCGCAATGTCAAATGTTGAGACGCGACCCCTATTATTCTTGCGAAGCCCGGTTCTTCATGATATAATCGATTTATGAGTAGAAGAGATATTGACAGGCTGCGTGTTAATCGTGTTTTTCCCATAGTATTTCATCATGGCGATTCGGGAGTTTGAAATGTTTTGGCCAAAAAATGTTCTGGTTACCGGGGGGGCCGGTTTTATCGGCAGTAATTTCATCCACCATATCTTCAAGAATTCTTCTTTTCAGGGTAGGATTATCAATGTGGACGTGCTGACCTATGCCGGTAACCTGGAAAACCTGGTTGAGATTGACCGGTCTTACGGTAACAGCCGCTATTTTTTTGAAAAAGTCGACATCTGCGATACGGAACCTTTGCAGGAGATTTTTAAGAAATATAATGTCGACTCGGTCATTCATTTTGCCGCCGAATCCCATGTGGACCGGTCGATTTACGGACCGGCGGAATTTATCCGGTCCAATATCCAGGGCACCTTCATCCTGTTGGAAGCGGCGCGGAAATACTGGCAAAACAGGAAAGATGTCCTGTTTCATTATATATCAACGGATGAGGTTTACGGGTCTTTGGGAGAAACCGGTTATTTTTACGAACATACTCCCTTTGATCCCCGCAGCCCTTATTCTGCCTCCAAAGCATCCGCCTGTCACTTAGTAAAGTCCTATTTTTTTACATATGGGCTGCCGGTTACTATTTCCAATTGTTCCAACAATTACGGCCCCTATCATTTCCCGGAAAAACTGATCCCCTTGATGGTCACCAATGCCATGGACGGCAAGCCCCTGCCCATATACGGGGACGGAAAAAACATTCGTGATTGGCTCTATGTGGTCGACCACTGCGCGGCCATCCTGGCCGTGGTGAAAAAGGGGAAACGGGGTGAAGATTACAATATCGGCGGAGAGTCCGAAAAAACGAATGTCGAAGTGGTAACGGCCATCTGCGACATCCTGGAAGAGATGTACCCGCTAAAAGACAACCCGAAGCGGGTGAATTTTCCCGCTGGTATTAAGGAATACAAAGATTTGATTACCTATGTAAAAGACCGGCCCGGTCATGACCGGCGTTACGCGGTCAATTGTGACAAAATCAAGGAGGAGTTGCAGTGGCGGCCTGAGACGGATTTCCCCGAAGGGTTACGCCAGACCGTTCAATGGTATATCGATAATCCCGGCTGGGTAGAGCATGTGCGCAGCGGCGAATATAAAAAGTGGCTTAACCAAAACTACGGTCCCCGGCGCGGGCAGCCGTAGAAGCCCCTGCGGGCCATCTCAAAGGTCTCCGGAGTAAGTTTGATTTTTAATGAAAAAAATTAAAGTTGTTCATATTATCACGAAGCTTGAGTTAGGCGGCGCACAGGTGAACACGATCTATACCTATGAGCACTTAGATGACACTGAATTTGACGTTTACCTGCTCAGCGGGTCCGGTGGTATTCTCACCGGCAGGATTCAAAAAAGGGACAAATTTATCATTATAAAGGACCTGGTACGGGAAATAAATCCCGTGAAAGATATGCGGGCTTTTTCACAAATAAAAAGAATTTTAAAAAAAATTAAACCCCACATCATTCACACGCACTCATCCAAAGCCGGTATTATCGGCAGGATTGTCGCGCTTTCGCTGCGCAGGAAGGGAATTCCCGCGGCCATACACTCGGTCCACGGATTTCCCTTTTCACCATTCCAATCATTTTTAAAAAGAAAGTTATTTGAATGGACCGAAAAAATTGCCGGCCGGTTAACAACTCATTTTGTGTTTGTCGCCAAAGATGATATACGCATTGCCAGGAAGAAAAAGATATTAAAGAAGGACAATTACTCCCTTATCAGGAGCGGATTTCCCCTGGGTAAATTTTTAACAAAAATAAAAGACACGAAATCGCTGCGGGCGAAATACAACATTCGCGAAAGGGATTTTGTCTGCGGGATTATAGCGCCCTTTAAGCCGCAAAAGGGATTGTTTCACTTAATCGACATTGCGGAACTGGTTTTAGCGAAACGAAAGGATGTGGTTTTTTTTACAGCCGGCGACGGTGATTTGCGACCGGAGATTGAAGCAGAGCTAAAAAAACGGGATATTTTTAACCATTTCCGGCTGCCCGGTTTTATCTTTGCCATCGAGGAAGCGATCGATCTTTTCGATATCGGCATTTCGACCGCTTTGTGGGAAGGTTTACCCCAGAGTTTGGTCCAATTGCGATTGAAGAGAAAGGCCGTGGTAGTGAGTGACATACCGGGGAACAGGGAAGTTGTCAGGGAGAACCGGAACGGATACCTGGTCGATGTTTCCGATCATAAAGTGTTTGCGCAAAAGATTTTGTATCTTATCGAGAATCCCGGGGAGCGGGAGCGGCTGGCCCTTTTTAATGAAGATTTCTCCCATTGGGATGCCGATTTTATGGTAAGAGCCCAGGAGAAGCTGTATCGCTCTATGCCGGTAATTGCAACAAAGGTTTAATTGAATCAACAGATGTCGATTTCACCGGTCATGTAGGTGACTGCCCGGCCGCTGATTTTGACCCTGTCACCACAGTCTTCGCAAAACAACTCCCCCCTTCTTTCCGACAATTGGAAAGCGTGCAGGTTTTTTTTATGCAACCTCTCGGACCAGAAGGGGATAAGAGTAGTATGAGCGGAACCGGTAACCGGGTCTTCGTTCACGCCGGCTGCGGGTGCAAAAAAACGGGACACGAAATCGGAATGGCTGCCCCGTGCCGTAATCATGATGCCCAGGCAGTCCAATTGGGAGAGAAGTACAAAGTCCGGTTCAATACTTAGTATATCTTCCTCACTCTCAAACAGGGCCAAGTAGTCGCGGGATTTATATATCTCCACCGGGTTTTTGCCAAGCGATTTCCCCAACCGGGGCAGGGCTGGAACCCGAGCTGCTTTCGCTGCGGGAAAATCCAGTGTGAGCAGGTTATCTTTTCGCGTTACCCTGAGTTCGCCGCTCATGGTAGAAAAGACGACCTCCTCCTCAGCATATTTCATACAGGTAAATAGGACATGGGCCGAAGCCAGGGTGGCATGACCGCACAGGTCTACTTCGATTTTCGGAGTAAACCATTTCAATTCGAATTTATTCCCTCTTTTTACAAAGAATGCTGTTTCGGAAAGGTTATTTTCAGCCGCGATTTTCAGCATGATCTCTTTATCCAACCACTCTTCCAATGGACAAACCGCGGCAGGATTGCCGGTGAAAGGCTGATTGCCGATCGTAAAGGCGTCAACCTGGTACATTTTACGTTTCATTTGTTACTCCTCAACTTTATTCGCTGCGGGACGGGTGTACATCCGAAGCGAGAAAAAATCGAAAAATGAAAGAATTTAGAATTACTAAAAATCCTTCAACATTTCCAATTCCCGGCCAATTATTATAGCATTAGTGCATCTGTTTTTTCAATATCGATTTTTTAAATTATCGGAACCGGTTTTTTTTGATAATTTGACTTTTTTACGAACATCTCTTATAATTACCATGGGCAACAATTTTGTTGCGCAACAATTTTGTTGCCCATGATTAATGCTTAATAAAGGAGGTGTTTCTATGCCGGAATTGGTTATCGGTACAGTCCCCAGGGGAGAAGACTATTTCGGGCAGGAGGATTTAATTGATAACATATGGGCCCATTTAAAAAAAGACAATGTACTGCTTGTTGCGCCAAGAAGGTTCGGAAAAACAGGAGCAATGTATAAACTGCTCGATTATCCCCGCGATCAATTCATCCCGATATATATAGATGTGGAATATATTAATTCCGCGGCTGAGTTTATTATAGAACTAATTGCGAAACTCATAAAACAGGGCCATTTCATGCGCTTAGCTAAAGAAATCTGGACGGAAACAAAAAAATTCGGTAAATTCCTACGTAATTTACCTTCGAGTATAGATTTTGGCGGCTTAAAAGTAGAATTAAGGGAAAAGACGGATGTGCAGAAAAAATGGCTTGATTACGGAGAACAAATCAAGTTATTGTTGACAAAAGAGAGAAAGCCCTTACTCTTAATAATCGACGAATTCCCGATTATGGTTAATAACATTTTGAATAAGGATTACGAAGAGGCGAAACAATTACTCCACTGGTTTCGTTCCCTACGCACGGCCCCGGACACGAAAGCACGGTTCCTGGTTGGCGGTTCAATCAACTTAGTATCGACTCTTGATTACAAGGGATTGGTAGACACAATAAACGACATTCATATCATAAAACTATCCCCCTTTTCTGAGAAAACCGCTAAAAAATATATAGAGGAGATCTTTTCAGCCAACGGCATCGAATTGACGGAGGATGTAAAAAAGACGGTCAGCGAAACAATCGGCGAGCCCATCCCGTACTTTTTAGCGGTTTTACTCAGTGCGATCTTTGACAAGGTCAGAGTTTTGCAGTGTGATGTAACCCCCCAAATAGTCAAAGAGGTATTCGATGAAGATTTACTCGGCGGTTCAACTTCCGCCGTATTCCTCCATTATCGTTCAAGAATAGATCAATATCCCTATTATTCGGACTGTGAAGGGCGGTCAGCCAAAGATATTTTGGGTATATTATCGCGGGCCGAAGAAGCGGTAAAAAGAGATACGCTTTACCAGGTTTACTTGAAAACCTGCAACCTGGCGCCGGGTACGCAGTCGCGAGAGAACTTTATGCATTTAATGAATAAGCTGGGAAATGATTTTTACATCACCTCGGGAGACAGTACGTATTCCTTCTTCAGCCGGGTGCTGAAAATATGGTGGAAGACCCATTACGGTTGGAAATAACGGGGTAATTTTTAAAAAAGGATTTTCAAGGAGGATTGGGATATGCACCATACATTGAGGGTGTTTCGGCCCCAGCGGACACCCCCGGAACAGCTTGAGAAAACCTTTGTAGGCAGGGATCCTTTTATAAAGGAAATTTTAGGAAAATTAGAAAAATGGCAGCCCGGGAATTCCAGGCAGCACTACCTTATAATAGGCCCCCGCGGAATCGGTAAGACCAATCTTTTAAGGCTTATCGAATATCGCATCGAAATGAATCCAAACCTCAAAAACAAATGGCAGCCGCTCTCTCTCTCGGAAGATGCATACGGGATCACATCGGTAGCCAACCTGCTCATCCAGGCCTTAGGTATCTTAGCGGAGAAAACGGGTGATAACGAAGTTGAAGGAATATATGCAGCGGTGCGGTACGACAGCGATGATAAAAGAGTCGTCGATTTATCCTTAGATGGGTTCCGGCAATTTTTTCAAAAACACAACCGCGGCGTCCTACTAATGGTAGAGAATGTGAACCGGGTCTTCGAAAATCAATTCAAGTACAAAGAAGAACTTCACTTGCTCAGGAAAATCCTGATCGAAGAAGATTGGTTAGTCCTGATCAGCACTTCCCCCACTTATTTAAACGCCGTCACCACCCCGGAAGAACCCCTGTTTGAATTTTTCCGGGTGAAACTCCTGGAAGAGTTAAGTCCCGCGGAACAGCAAGAGATGCTGCGCAAAATAGCCCTGCTGGAAAACAATACGGAATTTATCGAATACTATTTAGAGAAGTTGAAACCCCAATTGTTGGCCCTCTATCACTTTACCGGGGGTAATCCCCGCCTGACCATTATGCTCTACGACCTGGTAGCCAATCGCAGCATAAGCGATGTAAAAACCGAGCTTGAAAGCCTGTTGGACAAGATTACGCCCTTTTACCAGGACAGGATGAAAGAAATCAGCGAGCAAGAAGCCGGGCTATTAGAACGAATGGCATTAATGGCCCAGGGATGCACGCCCACGGAACTGGCAAAAGAAGCGCGAATCGATCCGAAAACCGTTCGTTCGCTGATTACCCGGTTGGAGCGCACCGGTTATATCCGCCGGGAGCCGCGACGTCACAAGCGCACGGTTTATATTATCCCCGAACGGTTTTTCCGCATCTGGCACCAGATGAACCACTCACGGGCAGTTAGGGGTAGAACCCGGTATCTGCTCGAGTTTTTCACCTCCTGGTACGCCACCCCGGAAGAGCGGGACCGGGTATGGGAGACCCTGTCCGCCGAATTGCAAGAAGTGCTCCGGGAGGATGAAGAAGACAGGGCCGGTGAACTTACCGAGTACATGCAGTATATCGAAGAGATATCCGAAGCAGAGGAAAAATATAAGCGTCATTTCGACCGGGTTTATACGATATACAATAGTAAAGGTTTCGCTGCAATCGAAGAGGAGCTGAAGAAACTCGACGG
>JAGLQA010000289.1 GCA_023137075.1 Candidatus Aminicenantota bacterium | reverse complement strand
ACAGGGAAAGCTCATGAAGTATATTCCTTCCCCTGAGTAAATCGATTTTAGCTTCATCAAAGGACCGGATCATGCCGTAAGGATGACGCAGCAGATGGATATAGAGGGGATTCTCAAAATCGGCTTCAGTCCGTTCAAGCACTTCAGGGTGCAGTGAGTAGTTGGGCGTCTTATCTACAAGAATGCGGTCTCCAAGCCAATCTTGCAGTGTGTGGTAGAAATGTTTGGTAGTCATATGCTGCTCCTGGAACTCCTGTATGATAGCCTTCGCTTCTCCCGCACTGCATTCCTTGATTTGCATGATGGCCCGTATTGAGGCCTGGTTCTCGACATTTATTTCATCGAGATTGTTAAAAAACAACAAACCTAATTCCGGTGGGGCAAACAACTTCGGGTGGCCGGCGAGCATAACACGCAGCAGGGTGGTGCCGGACCGAGGTGGAGATAGGACAAAGATTGCCGGCTTATTCTTTTTTGTTTTTACCCTGGGTCCCGGGGACACAGCAGGTATGAGTTGACGCATGCCTGCGATCAATGCAGCATCGATTTTAGTGCCCTGTTTCTTTTCTCCCTTGCCTGCACCAGTGCCTGATATCCTGGCCACTGCGCCGGGGTAATGTTCACGGAAGTAGTCGGCAAGTTCAGCGATAGTCGGTGCATCGAACATGATGTTAACGTGAACTATTTCCTGGAATAGCTTGTTGTATTTGTTAACAAAACTCATCCCTTTTAGAGAATCTCCGCCCAATTCGAAGAAATCGTCATATATCCCAACCTGTTCAATACCGAAATATTCCTGCCATATACCGGAAAGTATTTGTTCCAGTTTATCCCTGGGGCCGGCATATTGCGTACTTAATTCCGGCCGCTGTTGTAAGTGCTTAGGATGAGTTCTTTTTTCCAGCGCTTCAAGTACTCGAGATTCTTTCTCTTTGGAGGTATGGGAAGCTTGGTGCCTGCTGAGTAAAAAATTCAGATCCCTGGTACAAACAACAACCTGGGGCTGTGAAAATTCCAGGATGCGGCTAAAAGCTTCCACCCCTTCAGCAGGCAATATGCCGTGTTCAAGGAGTAAACCGGGATCGGCAATATCCCTGTTTCCTGTTAATCGCTTCACCGAGTCTACCGCCATTCCGACTTCCTGCCAGGTGTCCCAGTTGACGGAAGTGGTAAATGTCTCATTTTTTGACATTTTATAATGGGCAAAAGCATCGAGAAAAGAATTTGCTGCGCAGTAACCTATCTGCCCGGCCGGTGAAGTGATGGAACTTAAGGATGAACAAAGGATAAAAAAATCAAGTTCAGCATCCTTAAAAATATTTTCGAGTACCAATGTACCCACTACTTTGGGGGCAAAGACATGCTCCGTCAGTTCCGGGGGTCTCAAGCGGATGACCCCACCACCAGGTATCCCGGCTGAATGGATGATACCGTTGATTTTACCGAATCGTTTCTCTGCTGTAGTTATGACCTGCTTCATTTGCCCCATATCCGCTGCATCCGCACGCAGGGCCAACACTTTGGCACCTATTTTCTCAAGTTCTTGTAGTTTTCGTATCTTACCGGTAATACTACCTGCCTCTGCCTCCTGTAGATGAGTATCCTGCCGTTTACCCCAATTCTCCCTGGAAGGAAAATCGGAACGGCCGGTTAATATCAATCTTGCCCGGACAGTTTTTGCCAGGTATTCGGCCAGGACGAGCCCGATTCCCCCCAGCCCGCCTGTAATTAGGTAAACTCCTTTTTCTCTTAATCGTGATGGGGGTTGTTTTTTTTCCGGATGCACTCGCTCGAAAAATTGTACCCAGCGATGATTGCCTCGATACGCAGCAATTGTTTCTATATCGGGATATTCGACCGTAAGCTCTGTCACTAACTGTTTTATAAGTTTTTCGCCTGTTTTTGCTCCCGGTGTAGGAAGAATAATATCTATACAGCGGCAAGAGATGTTGGGGTACTCTTTGGGGATAACCTTAATAGCACCCAGTAGGGTCGCTTTAACGGGACAAAGAACCTCTTCACCGGTGACTTCCTGCATATTATTCGTGACGGCTATTATGCGAATTTTTTGGCTGATTTTGTGTTTCCCCAATGCCCTGGCAATATTGAACAGGCTATAAAAACCAGAGTCCTGTATTTTTTTTATCTCCTCGATGTTATAAGATACATCCCGGGTGACATTCCAGAGGTGAACAACAACGGTCGGTACTCTTCCCGATTTTTGCAGTTCTTCAAATAAGAGTTCATAGTTGCCGTATTCCCGGGGATCGATTACAAATACATTCTCTACTTCATCAGCATTATTTTTTTTCTTACTGGTAAAAGCTTTACCGGCTTTTACAATAATTACACAGTGACCTCTTTCTTCCAGCTTATCTACCAATTGGGGACCCAGACTGCTTTCGTCATTGAAAACCAAAGTACAGGTACCAATGGGTGTGTCCGCCATTTTGGGAATAACCGACTCGGAACGTTTCCACGAGGGTACGTAGAACCAATCGGCAATCTCAAGTCTTTTCCCGGGTTTGGATTTCTCGGAAAATATATCTATATTATTATTTAATTGATTATCATCTATCCAGTAGCGCTGACGATCAAAAGAATAAGTAGGTAAGGATATACGATATCTTTTTCCCCTGCGATAAAATCGAGACCAATCTAACTGTTTCCCAAAAAGCCATAAATGCCCGATTTTATCCAACAAATAACCAATGTCAGGAAATTGTTCCCGGGGATGCCTGATTAGATTAAGGCTATTTTGCCCGCTTTTTTTACCTGTGTGCTGTCTCACAAAGGTGCTTAACGATTTTCCGGGCCCCACCTCTAAAAAAATTGCCCCTTCTTTTTTAAACAGCTCCTGCAAACCGGGGGAAAAGAGTACGGTATTTCGCAAATGTTTTACCCAGTAACCGGGATCCGTCGCTTCTGCTGCGGTTATCCATCTACCGGTCAGGTTAGATATATATGGTATTTCCGGTTTTTTTATTTTGGTTTGTTTTACCGCTTCTTTAAATTTTTCCAAAATTGGATTCATCATCTTTGAATGGAATGCATGGGAGGTATAAAGCATCCTGCTCTCATGGCCATTTTTCTGCAATTCTTTTTCAAAATTTTCGATAACTTTATGAGGGCCGGATACGACGCATAGGGATGAACTGTTGACTGCTGCCAGGGAAATCTCTTTATTCAATAGGGGCTTCAACTCTTTTTCGCTTAAATTAACGCTCAACATGGCCCCTCCCGGCATTTCCTGCATCAGTTTGCCCCTTAGGGCTACCAGCTTTAGGGCATCATCCAGGGAAAAAACTCCTGAGATACAGGCTGCCGTATATTCGCCGATGCTGTGCCCGGTCATAGCATAGGGAGTAATTCCCCAACTCATTAATAACTTTGCCAGTGCATACTCTACGACAAATATCAAGGGCTGGGTAATCGAAGTTTGATTGATCCTTTGTTTTTTATCATCAAAATTTTTTGGAGGTTCCGGCCTGCCGGAGGCACTATCCCGGAATAAAATTTCTTTGAGATCAAAACCCATAATCGGCTTTAAAATCTCAAAACAACGATCCGTTTCTTGCCGGAATATGGATTCTGCCCGGTAAATGCCGGCACCCATGTTGACATATTGTGCCCCCTGGCCGGGAAACATAAATACGACGGGACCGGTGTTCTCTTTTGCTTCGAAAATCCTGACCTTACCCGGGTCGTTGTTTGACAATGCCTCGACGGCTTCATTAATATCCGAACATACGAGCATTCTGCGGTGTTTGCGGGATCTTCTTCCTACCTGCAGCGTATAGGCTGCATCATCAAGGTTAATGTCCGCTTTTTTTTTGAAATGGTCTGCCAGGTTTTTGGTCATACGTTCGAGGGCAGTTCCGGTTGCAGCGGAAAGAAGGATCAAGTTGCTGTGGAACCCGCCTGCTGCGGGCCCGGCTTCCCCGGTCCATTCTTCCAATACCACATGCACATTTGTCCCCCCGATTCCAAAGGAACTGACTCCGGCTCGTAAGGGCATACCGCCGTTTTTCCATTCTTTCAATCCTGTATTTACATAAAAGGGACTATTTTTTAAATCGATATTGGGATTGGGGTTTTCAAAGCTTAAGCTGGGTGGGATCAACTTGTGTTTTAGTGCCAGGGCTGTTTTAATAAACCCGGCGGCACCGGCAGCAGCATCGAGGTGTCCGAAATTGGTTTTGACGGAGCCAAGTGCGCAAAATCCTTTCTTACTCGTATTAAAGGCCAGTTTTAATGCTTCGAATTCAACCGGGTCCCCAAGGGGCGTCCCGGTACCATGGGCCTCAATATAACTGATACTGCCGGGTTCGACCCGCGAGAGTCGCTGGGCTGTTTTAATAACTTCCGCCTGCCCTTCGACGCTGGGAGCAGCAAAACCGACTTTTCTTTTGCCGTCATTATTTATAGCAGAACCTTTAATCACCGCATAAATATTATCTCTATCGGCAGCAGCATTCTTCAGTCGTTTCAAAACCACTACCGCTGCTCCTTCGCCGCCGACTGTTCCTTTTGCCTTTGCATCGAATGCCCGGCAGTGCCCGTCAGGTGACATAATCATCCCTTCCCGGTAGATGTAACCTCGCTTCGAAGATGATGATATTGAAACGCCTCCTGCTAAAACCATTTTGCATTCACCGGTCAATAAAGATCGACAGGCCTGGTGAATCGCAAACAGCGAGGTAGAACATGCCGTTTGAACAATGGAACTGGTACCTTTTAGATTTAGATTATAGGAAATTCTCGAACATAAATAATCTTTCTCAGCTAACTGGGAAGATGCAAATCGCCCCAGAGTTCTGGTTTTACCTGACAAAAGAACCAGAGTCTCCCAATAGGAACGAGATGAAGCGCCTGCATAAAGCCCAATCATGCCATCATAGGATACAGGATCATATCCTGCATCTTCCAATGCACTCCAGGTACACTCATGAAAGATGCGAATCTGCGGATTCATTACTTCCGCTTCCAGGAGTGAGTATCCGAAGAAAGAGGGATCAAAATACTCTTTATCTTCCAGTACTCCCAATGCTTTTACATAATTTGTTTTTTTTATCAACCCGGTATCCACACCCGATTCTTCTAATTCCTTATCCGAAAAAAATGATATGGATTCCACACCACCTGTCAGATTATCCCAGAATTCATCAATATCCCCAGCCCCCGGGAATCTCCCGGCCATGCCGATAACGGCAATTTCCAGACCGGTGAGGGTCGTTGAATGCCTATTGTCAGGCATTTTCATCTCCCAATAATATATTGGCTGCGTCTTCTCTTAATTTTAGAGATTCATCGATTTCTTCGGTAGAAATAATCCCCACTCCTTCTTCGCTTTTCATCAGGTGAAGAGCAAGAGATCTTACAGTCGGGTATCTAAAAAGAGTTACAACGGGAATATCCATTTCAAATGCTTTTTTCAATTTATTATTTACTCTAATAATACTGGTTGAATGTCCACCGATATCAAAAAAATTATCATTTATGCCTACCTTATCTAATTTAAGTACACTCTTCCAGGTATCTGCAATTACTTTTTCCATCTCATTTTCCGGGGCTGCATATTCAGTACCTGGTCCCAGGTTTGTTTCGTAAAACTCCAACATCTTCCTATCAATTTTCCCATTTGGTGTTAATGGAATCTTCTCTATAAGTACAAAATAGGACGGCACCATATAATCCGGCAATTTATTCGCCAGGTATTCTCTCAATTCGGCTGTGGATAAGGTCAATTCTTCGGCCGGCACAACATATGCCCACAGGTATTTATCTCCGTTTCCGGCGGGATAGTCACTTCTTTCTTGAGGTTCTTTCAATTGTACTACTGCTTCTTTAATTTTATCATGCTGCAATAATAAACTTTCGATCTCTTCCGGCTCGATACGAAATCCCCTTATCTTTACCTGCTGGTCTAACCTACCCTGGTATTCCATTTCACCTTTTTCCGAAAGCTTTGCCAGGTCCCCTGATTTATAAAGATATTCACCATTGTTGTAGGGGTTTTTTATAAACTTCTCTTCCGTTAATTCCTGCTGATTTAAATACCCTCTGCCGACTCCTTCTCCACCAACACATAACTCTCCCGGCACTCCTATGGGTAATAATTTTTGATTACTGTCCGTTATATAGGTGCTCAAAGTGGGAATGGGTTTACCGATATTACTTATATTCGACTCTATTTCGTCATGGCTTATTTCCTTATAAGTTACATGCACCGTAGTTTCCGTTATACCGAACATATTAATCAGCTTCGTTCCCGGGTACTTCTCTTGCCATTTCTTTAATTTAACCGGCTTTAGAGCTTCACCCCCAAAGATAACATATTTTATTTTTAAATCCCGGTTATCATTAGCTATTTCTTCATCCAGTAAATTATAAAATGCCGATGGTGTCTGGTTTAATACCGTAATCTCATGTTCTCTCAATATGTTGAGATATCCTGCCGGGTCCCTGGCTTCCATCCCTGAGATCACGATCAATTTCCCGCCGTACAGCAGTGCACCGTACATTTCCCAGACAGAAAAATCGAAGCAAGGCGAATGAAACATCGTCCAGGTATCGCTGCTGTCAAAACGAAACAAAAAGCGATCGTTAAACAATAACCTGACAACATTTCTATGCTCTATCATTGCCCCTTTGGGTTTTCCTGTGGTTCCCGATGTGTATATTATATAAGCGAGATCTGTCGGAACATTGACATTTAATAAATTAGCGTTTGATTCCCGGTAAATTTCCCTATCTGCCGGATCGATTATTTCTCCTGTAAATTCTATTTTTTCTTTCGCTTCCGGCCTGGTGAGCAGTAGGCCGGCATTACTATCACGTAACATATACTCCACTCTTTCCCCGGGATACTGGGGATCGATCGGTAAATATGCCCCTCCTGCTTTTAATATTCCGAGTATGCTTATGATCATCTCCATCGAGCGTTCCAACAATATGGCAGCGATACTATCGGGCTTTACTCCTTTAGCTCTCAGTATTTTCGCCAGGGAATTGGATTTTTCATTCAACTCCCTATAATTTAGCTCCTCTCCTGCAAATACGAGTGCCGTGTTAGCCGGTGTCCGTTCTACCTGCTCTTCAAATAAACACTGGATAGTCTTATCGGCCGGGTAAGCGGCTTTTGTGTCGTTGAAATCAAATAATAACTGTTTCTTTTCTTCGGTGGATATTATTTCTATTTCCGCTATCTTCTGCCCGGGATCCTCGACTATCGCAGATAATATCCGCCTGAAATAGCCTATAAATCTTTCTATTGCCGCTTCTTTAAACAGCTTTGTGCAGTATTCAAAGGTAAACGACAGCTTCTCTCCCACTTCGCTGCCGTGTAATGATAAATCGAATTTCGATATGTTGTTCTTGTACTTATAGGGTTTAAATTTCAAACCGGGTATTTCTCCCCCGGGATTATCCAGGTTCTGTAATGCAAACAAGACATCAAAAATGGGATTTCTACCTATATCTCTGTTTACTGCTATTCTATCTACCAGGTCTTCAAAAGGATAATCCTGGTTTTCAAAGGCCGATAATGATTTTTCTTTTACTTCGTCCAAGAAAACGGTAAATGTTTTCTCTCCGGTCGGCTGATTTTGCAAAGCAAGCATATTTACAAACATTCCTATTATCGGCTCCAGGTCCGCATGCCTGCGGCCTGTTATGGGAGTGCCTACTACTAAGAGTTCCTGGCTGCTTATTTTAGAGAGCAAAATATTGTAGCTGGCAAGTAGTATCATAAACATTGTCGCTTCCTGTTCCCCAGCTATTCTATTTAGATCCCCGGTTTCTTCTTTTCCTATTTCGAAGCTGATTGTACTTCCTGAAAAATTTTGCACTACCGGCCTTTTATAATCGGTGGGCATGTTTAGTACCACTGCCTGGCCGACAAATTCCTCCAGCCAGTACTCCTCCTGTTTTTTTATCGACTCTTTTTGTTTTTCCGTGTTCTGCCATTCCGAGTAATCTTTGTACCGGAGTATTAATATAGGCAGTTCTTTACTCTCGTATAGAGACAGGAAATCCCGTATTAATATACCGCGAGACATGCCGTCCGATATGATGTGATGCATGTCTACTATCAGGATATGTTTTTCTTCCTCTATTTTTATTACTCCGACTCTCATAAGGGGAGCCCGGGATAAGTCAAAGGGACGGATGAAGCTCCCTATCACGCCGGCACAGCGATCTTCCGGGTTTTGCAATTTGCTGCCTGAGTTCGGCTCTGTTCGTTCTTTGGGGTAGTATTCGACCTCGAATTCAAAATCTTCATGTATCTTCTGCAGTACTTCATCTCCAAATGTCATCACAAAGGAAGTTCGCAAACTTTCATGCCTCTTTATCAATTTCCCGAAAGCTTCCTCAAATCTTTCCATATCAAAATCACCCTCTATCTCCAGCACCAGGGGAGTATTGTATGCTGTATCCCCTAAATCCATCTGCTGCACAAAATGCAATCTTTCCTGGGCAGAGGATAATTCATAGTATTCCTTCTCTTCTACGGGCACTATTGAAATGAATGTGTCTTTTTTTGCATTTTTTATGTGCCGGGACAGCTCCCTTATGGTTGGTATTCTAAATATCTCCACCAGGGGTACTCTTACATTTAACTTTTTATGGATCGTGGTAACCACTATAGTTGCCTTTAATGAGTGCCCTCCTAAGCTGAAAAAGTTGGTATCTATTCCTATTGCATTTTTTTCTACGTCGAGTGCGTTGGCCCATATATCTACCAATGTTTTTTCTATCATATTCCCGGGTGGTACATATTCGACATCCGCTTTTAACCTGGTCTCAGGTAAAGCTTTCCTGTCTATTTTCCCATTTATAGTCAGGGGGATACTATCTATTTGTTCGAAAAATGTAGGGAGCATGTAATCAGGCAGGTCATCGGCAAGAAATCCTCTTAATTCGGTTGTGTTAAATTTTTTGTGAGAGACATAAAAAGCGCATATATGTTTGTCTCCGTTTCCGTCGCCGGGATCGGAATGTTCGCCTATCTCTCTTGCCAGGACGACTGCTTCTTCTATGTACTCATGTTTCAACAGTCGGCTCTCGATTTCTCCCAATTCGATTCTAAATCCCCTGATCTTTACCTGCTGATCCTTCCTGCCGATAAATTCCAAATTACCATCTGGCAGCCATCTGGCCAGGTCACCGGTACGATACAATCGCTCATTGGTCATTGGACATTGGTCATAAATTTTTAGAGATCTTTTAGAGGAACTAATTACAAACCTCTCTGCTGTGAGTTCCGGATTATTCAAGTAACCCCTGGCTAAACCGTCACCGGATATACAGATCTCCCCGCCCACTCCAATCGGCTGTGGGGTAAATCTTTTATTTAATATATAAATACGAACATTGGAAATGGGTCGGCCAATTACACCGGTATTGTTTTTTCCCATAGCCATATTGGCAACCGCCATGACTGTTGATTCCGTAGGACCATATTCATTTATAAATTTTATCCCGGGATTCTTTTCATTGCTTTTCTCTAAAAGATAATCCTTTGCCCTTTCACCCCCAAGAACAATAAATCGAAGATTCTTAAGGTGCCTGCTTTCGGAATTTTCCAGTAATAATTCATACATGCGAGGTACAAGGCTTATGTTGGTTACGTTTCTGCTCTCGATAATTCTAGCAATATGCTCATAATCGAGAAGCTTCTCTTTAACAATTAATATTAATCTTCCACCGGATACCAGACTTGAATATAAATTTGAGACATATCCGTCAAAACTATAAGAAAGCAGTTGAAGGGTAACATCTTGTTCTGAATAATTATAATTCCTCACCCTCCAATTAACATAGTTTAAAATTCCCCTATGTATCACGGCAACTCCTTTCGGGTTACCTGTGGTGCCAGATGTATAAATTACATAAGCCCCATCTGTCGGGTTATTTAAATTTTTTAAATTTGGCTGCGCAGGTTGTGAGAAAATTTCAGATGGCATATCAATTAATAGTATTTCATAGTGAGTGTTTGTTGAGGAAG
This sequence comes from Candidatus Aminicenantota bacterium, assembly GCA_023137075.1. Lineage (GTDB taxonomy): Bacteria > Acidobacteriota > Aminicenantia > UBA2199 > UBA2199 > JAGLQA01. The sequence goes on along the minus strand of JAGLQA010000289.1, from coordinate 3,448 downwards.
AGAAAAAAGAATTGTCTGCGATTTTTTTTTTAGTTAATAAAAGTGATGTATTACTGTCTTTAATTAAGGATAAAATTCTTTTGGGGGGGAAATTACCCGGGTCTATGGGTAAATAAATCCCACCTGCTTTCAATACGGCTATTGTACTGATTATTATCTCCATTGAAGGTCTCAGCATGATCCCGACAATCATTTCCGGTTTGATGCCTTTTTCTCTTAACAGCAGTGCCAGTCTATTTGCCATCTCATTTAATTTTTTATATGTTAAATGCATATTCTCAAATATCAACACAATATTTCCCGGTACACGTTGAACCTGTTCTTCAAATAATTCATGTATGGCCTTATATCCGGGATATTTTACTTCCGTATCATTAAACTCAAATACAAGCTGTTTTTTTTCTTTTATTGATAGTAAATCTATGCCGGATAACGGTGCATTTATATCAGAAAGTACCTGTTTCAGCATATGGGTAAAATGGTTAATAATTCTTTCTATTGTTACCTCCCGGTACATTAATGAATTATATTCGACACAACCCTCAATTTCGTCCCCTACTCTCAAAAAGGAGAAAATCATATTTGAATTTATATGCTGTATATATCTTTTGTCATGAATATTTTCCAGTAAAACGGCAATATCGGACAGTGGAGAATCGTCTTTAGAAAAGGGCAAATTCAACTCATAAAATAATACTTCAGCCGGGTAATTCTGGTTTCTATTTGCCTCAATAATTGTGTTTCTCACCTGGATCAACAATTCTTTAAATGTTTTGCCGTCATCCAGGTGATTTCTTAACATCAGTACGGTATTGACAAAATCGCCTTCAATATCCTGCTTATAAATGGGAGCACACAGGATGATATCGTGTTGCTCCGTATATTTATTGTTTAATAAGACAATCCCTGCTGCCAGTATCATAAACAACTTAGGGTCGGAGCCTTTATGTAACTCCTTTAAAAGTAAAAAAAGTTCCTCGGAAAGCTTAAATTTCACTATGTCAAATCTTCGTTCATTTCCACTTTTTTTCTCATAATCATAGTAAAAGGCAGTTTTTGGCAATTCTCCCGAGAATTTATTTAACCAGTAATCTCTTTCTTTTGACAATTGAGCTGCTGCAATCGTTAACTCTTCGGATTTTTTTTTCATTTCCATGAATCTATTCTCCTTATCGTGTTTTTTCGATTTTAAAAATCAAAATCCTCATCATCCCGGTATTTTTCTGCTGCATAGAATAACGCGGACACATTTTTGTTTTCATCGATATAAATATCCTTCCTTAGCAAATCAAGCACCGGTGGAACTGCATTTTTATGCAATTTTTTCCAACGTTCATCCGATTTATTAACATCATGTAAAGACCAGGGAAGAAAAATACCCAACTTCTTGCAATGTTCTACAAACCTGAATATGCGGTTATACATTTCTTCCCTCCCGGGTTCGTCATCCACGATCCATGTTTGAGTGATTAGCATATCCTTTGCCCATCCGGGATAGAGAAGGAAACGCTTATCTGCCCAATTATCGTCACAGGATTGGCCGGAATAAAAATAAGTAAAGGGATTGCACTCGGCTTCCCAGATATCATTTTTCAATTCTTCCAAAAGGTCCAGGGTTTGCAAAAAATCTTCCTCTGTTTCACCGGGATGCCCGATAACCAGGTAGGCTGTTGTTTTGATCCCTGCATGGGCCAGGTTGGATAAGGTTTCTTTTATTTGCTTAACGGTTATTCCTTTATTCATCAGGTTTAAAACCTTTTGCGAACCGCTCTCAACTCCTATCCTGGCCCTGTAAAACCCTCATCTCCTCCATAATAGAGCATTCTCTCGACTACAGGCATCATCCACCCTGAAATAACCATCCCAATACAGGGAGACGCCTGATTTTATAAACTCTTCGGCAATATCGAATACAACCTCGTTCACCAGGGCATCGAGCATATAAAACAATTGAGTGCCGTATTTTTGAAACAATTCAATCATTTCTTCAACCGTTTGCCTGGGATTCTTTTTCTTAAATTCTCCATAAAAAGAAGTGACATTACAAAAACTGCACTGGTTGGGACAGCTTGAGGAGCCCTGGGCAGCCAGGTAGGAGTAATGGTTGGGATTAAAATCCGAAAAATCAAACATATCCACAGGAGTAAAGCCCAAGGTTTCACCATTTACGTCGTGTTTTGTGAATACCCGTTGAGATTCGGGCAATCTCCCCTGCAGGAATTTAAGAAAGGGTAATTCGCCTTCCCCGATTATGATTTTGTCGATAAATCTCTCGGTCTTCTCCCGGAAAAAATTAAAATTGGGCGAATTCGGGGAAAGCTGGGAGATAAAAATGCCTCCTCCCATTATTGTCTTAATACGCGGATACCTTTTTTTTGCCAGTTTAAAAGCGAAAAGTGAAGCCGGCAGCGTATCCCGGTATACGGATATCCCCAATACATCGGGTTTTTCTTTATCCAGTAAGTTGAGAAAATAATACTCCATTTTCGAATAAAACTCTGTCACAAAGTATTCCAGTTCCAACACCCGGGCATCATCAAGATTACAATAGAAAACTTTATATACCAGAATTTTTACCAACTGGAAATATTTTTTCTCATCTTCATAATTGATATGTGCCATCATATGCTCGCGCCAGACATCATTCCCGATATTATAGAAATTTCCTCGTTTATGTTCAGGTATATACTGTCGTAATGTATTGAAATATTTATCGTATAATTTCCTGAAGTCATCTTCTAAATTTACATCTACTGTTTTCACCCTATAGCCATACTTCCGGAGGAATCCCTTAATCCGGGAAATTCCCTGTGGGGGGATCAAAGGTGTCCAGAAGGGCAATAAAGCTAAAAGAATCTTCTCCTTTCCGCACTGATTCCCTCGAATATTATAGGTACCTGTCTTTTTCATTTGAAGACCTCCTTTTTCAAAACTCGAATTCGCCCTGTTTTTCCTCGAAAACACCTGTGTAAGTTGTTAATAATTCATGGGAAACAGTGATATCCTTTAGTTTAATATCAGCACACTCTACTATTTGTTCGATAATATCGATAAAGCGTTTTATCATTTTTCCGACGGTTGACTCTTTAAAAAGCGCGGTCGAGTATACCAGGTTTATGTTTATAGTATCGCCTGCTTCGAAAATTGAAAAAATCAAATCAAACTGCGAAATTGTATGACCCTTTCCATAAGGAGTTATTTTCAACTCTTTAGCATCTTTCGGGTCATTTTTTTCTGCTTCTTCATATCCCATATTTTGCATGGCAAATACAACGTTAAATAATGGGTTGTTAGTAAAATCTCCCTGTAATCCCAGTTTTGTAACCAATTTTTCAAACTGAAATTCCTGGTTTTCATAGGAATTGAGGGCATTTTTTCTCACTTCTTGCAAAAATTCGTAAAATGTTTTCTCTTTTCGAGGAAAATTTCGCATTGCCAGCATGTTGAG
>JAGLQA010000288.1 GCA_023137075.1 Candidatus Aminicenantota bacterium | reverse complement strand
CCGATTATGGTTTGCAAATCCGCATGCCATCTCCCGGTTATAGGTGAACCCACCACGATATCATCCTGCCCGGTATACCTGGATAATAAGATATTTAAAACAGCCAATAAGACCATATACAGGGTTGTGTCTGCTTGTTTGGCCAATTCCTTCAACTTCTCGGTCAAATTCTCTTCTATAATAAAAGGGAATTTATCGCCATCATAACACTTTACAGTCGGTCTTTCATAATCTGTGGGCAGGTTGAGTTCCGGTATCTTCCCTGCAAATACACCGAGCCAATACTCTTCTTGCCTCTTTAAAGCATCATTTTGGACTTCGCTGTTCTGCCATTCGGAAAAATCCCTATACTGCATCCGTAATCCGGGTAATTCTTCTCCTATATACACAGTGCTGAATTCTCTCATCAAAATATTCATGGAGAAGCCGTCTGCAATGATATGATGTAAATCTATTGCCAGTTTATATGTTCTTTCTCCTGTTCTTATCAAAGCGACCCTCAAAAGTGGCGCTTTGTTCAGAACAAAAGGCCGTATAATATTTTTAAAAATGTTGCCTACCTTCGACTCCTCTTCTCCACCATCATTATCATAGTAGTTTATCCCGAATTCTACTTCCCTGTGTATTCTCTGGAATAATTCCTCACCAATCATTTCGAATGACGTTCTTAAGCTTTCATGCCTGTTTATCAATTTCTTAAAGGCCTCTTCCCATTTCTCTTTATCCAGGTTTCCCGTCAGTTCAACCATTGCCGGTATGTTATAAGTCGTGCTTTCCGACTCCATCTGCTGCAGGAAGTACATCCTCTTCTGTGCCGAGGATAAAGGATAATACTCCCGTTCTTCTGTGACTTCTATCGAAGTGTATATTTCTCCTTCCGTGGTTTCAATATATCCTGATAACCCTCTTATAGTAGGTTTCTTAAATATCTCTGCCAGGGGTATCTTATAATTGAGCCCTTTATGTATCTTAGATACCAGAGTCGTTGCTTTTAATGAATGACCGCCTAAAGAAAAAAAGTTTGAATCAATACCCACTTCACCTTTTTCCATTCCCAGTACTTCAGACCATATAGCTGCAAGTCTTCTTGTCAATTCATTCATAGGGGCTGTATACTCTTCTCCAACGGCAGCGGCTCCGGGCTTTGGTAATGCTTTTCTGTCAACTTTTCCGTTGGGAGTTAAAGGTATCTTCTCCAACATAACAAAATACGAGGGTATCATATAATCCGGCAATTCCTGTGCTAAATACCTTCTCAATTCAGATACTCCAAACTCTTTACCGGTTACGATATAAGCACACAGGTATCTATCTCCGCTGTTATCCATTTCCGAGATTACAATTGCTTCTTTTATCTCAGCATGCTCCAATAAATAATTTTCTATCTCTCCAACTTCTATCCTGAAGCCTCTTATCTTAACCTGGTAATCTATCCTCCCTAAAAACTCTATGTCTCCATGTGGAAGCCACCTGGCCAGGTCGCCTGTCCGATATAACCACCCACTCCCTAAATATGAATTTGGTATAAATTTATCCGCGGTCAATTCCTGGTTGTTTACATATCCTCTTGCAGTCCCCTCACCTCCTATCCATAATTCCCCAAGGATTCCCACCGGTTGTAACTTACCATATTTATCCAAGATATATACGCAGGTATTAGCAATTGGCTTTCCAATATTTATTTCATTTATCCCGCTAATATCTTTCAAAGTAGACCAAACAGTGGTCTCTGTGGGACCATATAGGTTATATATTTTGCCTCGAAATTCCTTTTGCAAATTTTTATTCACATCTTCCGGGAAGGCTTCACCTCCAACCAACAATTCTTTTATTCCTTTTAAGCAAGCTAATTTATCGATACTGTTCATTATCAACTTAAGTCTTGAGGGAGTTACTTGCAGCATATCGATCATATCGTTTCTAATTATTCCCTTTAGACATTCCGGGTCATTTTGCTGTTGTTCGGTAGCTATGTAAAGTTTCAATCCCTTTATTAAGGGTAAGATGGTTTCCAGGACAAATATATCGAAAGATATGGTGGTTAAGGAAAGGATAGATTTTCCTGTCTCAAAATTTATCCTGGTGATAATCCCTTCTATAAAATTAGCAATATTTCTATGTTCAATCAATATCCCTTTCGGTTTCCCGGTTGAACCTGAGGTATATATCAAATAAGCCAGGTCAGAAGAAGAATTGATGTTTTCTAATTTATGCCTGTTTCCCATATACAGCCTGCCATCTAAAATATCTATAACTTTGCCGCAAAAACCTGATCCGGTATACCTATCCTTCAAATCTTTTTGCGTTATTAAAAAAATTGTTTCGCTATCCTGCAGCATATACTTTATTCTTGCTTGCGGAAATCCGGGATCAATCGGCAAATATGCACTGCCTGCTTTCAATATCCCGAGTATAGCTGCCATCATCTCGAGCGAACGATCTACCATTAAAGCAACAATACAATCCCCATTTACACCTTCTGTCCTCAGCCTCCGGGCAAATCGATTTGTCGTTTCATCTAATTCCCGGTATGTTAACTGAATTTTGTCGCCCGGTGAGATTGGGGCTAAACTTATTGCGTTAATTGCTGCATTATCGGGCTTTTTTTCTACTTGCTCCCGAAATAATTCGTGAATTGTTTTATCTCGAGGAAACTCCACACCGGTATCATTAAAATCGTACAAAATCTTTCTCTTTTCCTCTCCGGCAATGATCTCTATTTCCGCTAATTCCTGCTCGGGATCTTTTAAAATAAATGAAACTATCTTAATGAAATAGGTAATAAACCTTTTTATTGTTTCTTTTTTAAAGAGTTTTGTGCAGAATTCAAATTTACATAACAGGTTCTTCCCTGTATCTAAGGTATGTATCGTTAAGTCAAACTTCGAAGTCCCGGTTTCATATGCATAAGGTGTTAACTTCAAATTGGGTACCTCTTCCCTAACTCCTGGTAATTCACTATCCTGGAATATAAACATCACATCAAATAACGGATTCCTGCTCATATCCCGGTCTACTACCACGTGCTCGACCAGGTCTTCAAACTGGTAATCCTGCTTCTCAAAAGCCTCTAATGTCCTTTCTTTAACCTCATTCAAGAATGCTTTAAATGTCTTTTTGCCAGTAGGGAAATTTCTTAACACCAGGGTATTTACAAATACCCCTATAACCTGTTCCAAATCGGCATGCCCGCGGCCAGCTGTGGGAGTTCCTATCACTATATCTTCCTGGCTGCTTATTTTAAATAAAAATAGGTTGCATAGGCCGAGCAATAGCATATACAATGTGACTCCTTCTGCAAGAGCCATTTTTTTTAATGCTCTGCTATGCTCAGGATTTAATTCAAAAGTTACACTAATGCCTGCAAAACTCTGAGCCATAGGCCGAGGATAATCGGTTGGAAGAGCCAATACAGGTATCTCTCCTGCAAACATATTTAACCAGTAATCTTCTTGCTCCTTTATTGCCGGGCTTTCTTTTCTATTGTTTTGCCATTCCGAGAAATCTTTATAATGTATTTTTATCGGAGCTAATTCTTCCCCTGAATAAAGGTCCATAAATTCTCTTATCAATACAGGGATAGAGGCTCCATCCGATATGATATGATGCATGTCTACCAGCAAATTATGCTTCTCCTCTCCAATACTTATCAAACCTACACGAAGCAGAGGGGCTTCTGATAAATCGAAGGGACGAATGAAATCATCAAGTACATCATAATATTCAATCGCAAATTCTACATCCAGGGGATCATGTACCCTCTGCACACCCTTCTCTCCTACCATAATAAACCCGGTTCTCAAACTCTCATGCCTGCAAATCAACCCTTGCAATGCCAACTCAAACTCCCTCTTCTCTAAAAAACTCTCTAATAACCAAACTGAAGACATGTTATATACGGTACTCGACTCATCCATCTGTTGAAGAATATAGAGCCGTTTTTGCGCGGAGGACAGAGCATAATATTCTTTCTTTTCTACCGGTAGGATAGAAACAAATTTAAATGTGGATTTTTCTTTTATATACCCGGATAATTCTCTTATGGTTGGGCTATTAAATATTTCTACCAGGGGCACTTCAACATCAAATTTTTTGTGTATTTCTGCTGTTAGTGTGGTTGCTTTTAAAGAATGGCCACCTAGTTCGAAAAAATTGTCATCAATGCCGAAAGATTTAATGCCTGTAGACCTGTTTGCTGCTTCTTTGTTGATATCTAAAATTTTCGCCCATATTTCCATCAATTTTTCTTCTAGTTCATCTCGAGGAGCTGCATATTCCGAATCTGTTGTTTTTTTCGGTTTTGGCAATTTCTTACTATCGATTTTATCATCTGGGTTTAAAGGTATCTTTTCTATAACGCTGAAATATGTGGGTATCATGTAATCCGGTAGTATTTTTGACAGGTATTTTTTCAAATCCGTGGCGTTAGGCATCTCGTGTAAAGGAACTGTCCCGACGATATAAGCACAGAGAAATTTATCCCCTCTTTCATCTTCATCCGCCACTACCACTGCTTCTTTTACATTTCCATGTTTTAATAGCTGGGCTTCTATCTCCCCTAATTCTAGTCTGAAACCTCTTATCTTTACCTGCTGGTCCAGCCTGCCTAAAAATTCAATTCTTCCATCGGGTAACCACCTGGCCTGATCTCCGCTCCTATAAATCCGCTCACCAGGTATATAAGGATTCTCAATAAACATCTCCGCTGTGAGTTTTTCTCTTCTTAAATAACCCCTGCTTACTCCGGCACCGCCTATATACAATTCTCCAGGTACACCAATAGGCAGCAATTTTTTATCTTTATCAAATATATAACATCTCACATTGGAAATTGGTTTTCCCAATGTGACTTTATCTTGCGAACATCTTTCTACCATAGCATCTATGGTTGTTTCAGTCGGACCATATTGATTATATAATATATACCCCTGCTGAATGATATTATCCTTAATGGAATCAGTCAATTTCTCTCCACCGGAAAGAACTACCTGGACACTCTGCAACTTTTTTCCGAAACTTAATAAATCAGCTAACATGGCTGGAACAAAGTTCAAAATATGAATCTGATGGCTATCAATGTATTGACGCAGTAACCCTATATTAAAAATCAATTCCTTACTAATAATATAAAGAACCCCTCCAAAAAGTAATGTCCCAAAAACCTGGTTTACACTCGGATCAAAAGTGTAATCAGACATCTGTAAAACATGTGTACTTGCTTTTATACCGTACTTCCTGCCAAACCAGAAGACGACATTCACTACATTTCTGTGTTCTACCATCACTCCTTTGGGTTGGCCGGTTGAACCTGATGTATATATTACATAAACAAGATCGCAGGAAGAATTCATGTTATCAACTTCACTTCCTTCTCCTTGATACAATCTCGGTTCATCGAGCTTAATAACTTCAATTTCTCCCGGCATATAAATTGTTTTATCTTCCCTTCCCCTTTTTGTTAGTAATACTTTTAATTGACTATCCTGGAATATGTATCTTTTTCTTACTTCCGGGTAAGCTGGATCAATGGGCAAATAGGCGCCTCCTGCTTTCAAAATAGCCAGTATTCCGATAATCATCTCTAAGGAACGGTTCACCATGATACCTACAATGGTATTCGGTTTTACTCCCTTCTTTCTTAAGTATTGGGCCAGTTGATTTGCTCTTTCGTTCAATAGGGTTATTGTCAATAGTTGTGTA
>JAGLQA010000287.1 GCA_023137075.1 Candidatus Aminicenantota bacterium | reverse complement strand
AGTAGATTGACTGTTTCGTTTTCATCGTTTTTATTTATAATAGAACATACCCTGTTTAGCCTTACGTCTTTATCTTTTCCCACTGTTCGATATTGGTTTGCTATAAAATATTGTCTGTCTATCATAGAAATCGCCGAATAATGATTTTTCAATCTTTTTTCAGAAATATAATTCCCGTCCAGGTCATATTCGATTATTTTTCTTGCTGAACCCACTATAATCCTGTCTTCTACATACTGTAAAACTTGTAAGGAGCGTAATTCTCCCGGCCCTTCACCTTTTCTTAGAAATTTTTTTGAAAAACTTCCATCTTTTACAAATTTATAGACCGCAATTTCCGGGTAAACGTTGCTGATATATATGTTATCATTTTTATCTTTCATAAGACCATTGAATATAGGCGGTTTTTCTTCATCTATTGTGAGCGAGTCGATTGTTAATACTTTCTCAGCTTTTAGTTTTACATTGCCTTTTAGCGGCTCATCCGGGCACACAACAACTTTTTCATCCGCTTTTTTCCCGTTATTACATGCTGCTGTTAAAATGAGAAATATGATCAATAAAATCAATATTCTTTTCATTTTTCTCCTATTTTTTCCATTTCGTCGATGAGTTCGTTGATTTTTTTGATGGTGGCGATAATTGGAGCGGGCGTGGTTAAGTCGACTCCGGCTCTTTTCAGGGTATTCAGGGGGTAATCACTACCGCCGGCTTTTAGAAAATCTAAGTACCTGTTCCTCTCCGCTTCTCCACCCTTTAAAACCATATCCGACAGGGCCGTGGCAGCAACAACCCCGGTACTGTACTGGTAAACATAAAAATTGTAGTAAAAGTGAGGTATGGCGCTCCATTCGTTCTCAATATATTTATCAACTTTCATGACGCCTTTTTTATGGCCGTAGTAGAAACGGGTGAGTTCTAAGTACTCGTGGTCGAGCCACTCATGGGTGAGGGTTTTGCCCTTTTCAACTTCCCGGTGCATGGCCAATTCGAAATCGGCAAAAAGGGTTTGCCGGTAAAGCGTGCCTCTCAGTTCCTCGACATACCGGTCTAAGATATAAAGTTTTAAAAGGCTGTCTTCCCCGGTTTTGATCAAATGATGAACCAGCAATGCCTCGTTAAAGGTGCTGGCAATTTCGGCTAAAAAGACCGGGTAGTGGGCCGTCGGATAGGGCTGGGTTTTGTTTGAAAAATAGGAATGAAGCGCATGCCCGAACTCGTGAGTCAGGGTGGAGACCGAATTGAATGTGCCATTGTAATTCATCAGCACATAGGGATGTTTATCGTATAAACTGCCGCTCGAATAGGCGCCGGATCGTTTCCCCTTGTTGGGGTATATATCCATCCAGCGACTCTCAAATCCTTCATTCAATTCCTTTTGGTATTCCTCTCCCAAAGGCTTGAGAGATTCCAGTACCAGGGATTTGGCTTTCTCGATAGTAAAAACCTGCTCGACAGCGGGGACGGAAGAGGCATATATATCGTCATAGGTCATCTTATCAAGATTTAACAGCCTGGTTTTGAGTCCTAAATAACGGTGCAGCGGGTCCAGGTTTTCCTTTACCGTATCAAGCAGCGTATGGTAAACCGCCACATCGATGTTTTTGGGGTACAAGGCCGCGTGCAAACAGCTTTTAAAGCGATGTACTTTCGTGTTAAAAAGGTGCTGTTTTAACTGCGCATCTAAGAGAACGGCGTGGGTATTTTTAAACCGGGCATGGTGTTTCCAGAAGGTGCGCATTACTTTGCGCCTGTCCTGCCGCACTTTTGATTCCCGGTAACGGACATAATTGGGTTGGTTGAGTATTACTTTTTTTCCATCGGAAAGTGTTGTGCCGGGGAAAGGCATCTCAACGTTATTCAGCATAGCAGCGGCCTTCTCAGCCGATCCTGAGAAAAGACCGGTCAATACGGCGATCTCCTCTTTATCCGCTTTAAGGATATGTTTTTCCAACCTCAGGATGGCATCGAAGAATTGGGCATACACCTTTAACGCCGGTTCCCTATCCATGTATTCGGCGATTTTGCGTTCAGCTAATTTTAAAATATCCGGTTCGATGAATGACAGCATACTATGCAGGTTTACATTGATAACCTGGATCTCTCCTTTCAGGGATTGATAGAGAGGTTTGCCCATATCCGTATCCGAAAACAGGTTGGTATAAACAGACAACCGGTCAATCTCCCGTTCAACTTCATCTATATGGCTTAAAAGCCGGAAAACCTTTTGCGGGGACGTTGTCCAATCTCCGGTTAATGCCTTGATCTGCTCGATTTTTTTCTGAAGAAGCGTTTTATTTTTTTTCCACTCCTCGAAATCGGGATAAATATCCGCCGCATTCCAGGTAAACTCTTCGGGTACTTTGCGGCGTTCAAGATGGGAAAAGTCGGGTATGTTTTTAACTTTTTCTTCCATGATTAACTCCTGAATAGAAGGAAGTCAGTTTATCAAATAACGACGCTCTTGTCTACAATTTAATATGAATGATGAATTTTGATATAAAAGGCAGGGGTCCCCCATGTAACGGGGGACCTGTAAGGTGAAGGTGGGAGATATGTATTTATATTAAGGGGGGAGAGATGGAAAGGCTATTTAATTGCTGCATTTTTATTATTTCCTTTATTTGAATCTTTATTAGTGCTTGTATCTGTCTTCCCTTTTTTATTCTTATAATCTGTTACATACCATCCCGAACCTTTAAATTGGAAGGATGAAACGGAAATTAATTTCTCGACTTTCCCATTGCAGTGAATACATTTTTCCAAAGGCTCAGCGTCTATTTTTTGAAGCACATCAAACGTTTTGTGACATTTCTTACATTCGTATTCGTATAATGGCATTATTACTCACCTTAATTACTAAAAATATATATAACACAAATTCTGCCGGGAGTCAATCGATTCCGGGAATTTTATTTTTTTTGCCTTTTTAATACAGGGCCTTGAAATCTTCGAAGATTTCCGTAGAATCGACGATTTTTTTGATTACCTGGTCGACCCTGGACAACCTTGGCCCGGCATTGAGGAATTCTTCAAATTCCACGATATCCTCTTCCGGCCCCTGGGCATAGACCTCCACATCTCCGTTAAAGAGATTTTTCACGGTTCCTTTTATATTGTGCTTTAGTGCTGCTTCTTTGGTATTATGCCTGAAAAATACTCCCTGAACGATTCCTTTTACGATGTAATGATAGGTTTTCATGGGACAATTATAAAAGAATCAGGTGTGCTAAGTCAACCCTGTACTACTATGTGCGGAAATCTTGTTTTTTTACGAAGATTTTTTTTGTACCGAATATTGTTTTCTGACATTAGCGGCTGCGGTCGCCGACCGCCCCCGTCGCTCTTTACTGCCACCATCATGATCTCGATCAGGCCGTCGGCCGGGATCCGCGACACTTCCAGTACGGCCCGGGCCGGGAAGTCTTTCTTAAAAAACTCTTTATAGATGGCGTTAAATTTGGGGTAGTTACTTAAATCTTTGACAAAGACCTGGCACTGCACCACATCGTCTAGCGAAAAACCGCCAGCTTCCAGCACTGCCTGTTGGTTTTTCAATGCCTGGCGGGCCTGGGCCTCGAAACCACCCGGTGTAAATTTGCCGGTTTTTGGATCTAAACCCAACTGGCCGGAAAGATAAAGCGTATTACCGATCCGTACAGCCTGGCTGTAAGGGCCGATTGCAGCCGGGGCATTGGGGGTGGAAATCACTTTTTTCTCCGCAAAACCGGTTGTTAGAAGCAAAAATAAAAACAGGAAAAAGACCATGGCTTTTTTCATGGTAAAACACCTCCTTTTTTTAAAATAAGCAGCCTGATTTTTTACCGCAAAACTTAAGATACATGTGTCAGACGGTAACTGACACTACGCCCCTTGCCGGGATTGGCTGTCAGAATGCCTTTAATAACTAAGTCGCTTATTTCCCTATAAGCTGTTGCCCTGCTCACTTTTGTCATATTCGCATATTTCCGGGTCGTCAGACCACCCTCAAATCCTCCGGGTTCCGCATCTAATAGACGATTTATTACTTTACGCTGCTGGCGATTTAATGACATCTGGCCGTACTTTTGCCAGAAAATTGCCTTAGCTGTAACTCCGGCAACCAATGCTCCGGAATTTTTTATTGCCCGCCCCAGGCATCCCAAGAACCATAAAAGCCATTTGGTAATATCACCATTTCCGCTTTGCGAATGTTCCAGGATCTTATAATATTCATCTCGTTCGAGCATTATCTGGCTTGACAGGCTGTAAAACCTTATGGTTAACTCTTCATCCCGGGCCAGGGCCATATCGGTTAATGCCCTGGCAATACGACCATTACCATCCTCAAAAGGGTGGATGGAAACAAAGTAAAAATGAGAAATTCCCGCCCGTAGTATTCCTTCTATCTGAACGGAACCCTCATGCCACCAGGCAATAAATTGCTTCATCTCATCTTCTAATCGCTCAACCGGTGGAGCTTCATAATGGATTTTTTCACGACCTATCGGACCGGAAACCACCTGCATGGGTTCTGAACCTCGCCATTCACCGGTACGAATCTTCCGCATTCCTGAATACCCGGTAGGAAATAATGCGGACTGCCAGGCTTTCAAGCGGTGAGCGGTGAGCGGTTTATCATATCCTGAAGTGGCGTCCAATAATACTTCTATTAACCCGTCGGCATGGCGGTTTATAGGAGGCAATCCGGCAGTGGGAAGGCCTAACCGTCTGGCTACGGAAGAACGAACCGAATCCCTATCCAGGATTTCTCCTTCTATAGCTGAGGTCTTAACCGCTTCTTCCGTAAGTATCTTTGCCTGGGTCTCCCGGTTGATTTCGATACCCAGAGCATTCACCTTACTTAACAACTTTCCCTGGTAAAAGCGGGTGTTCCCGAGAGCCTTAATCAACCTGTTATTATCCCAACGAAAATTGGGCCAATCTTTATACTGCCAGACATACTGCATTGCATCGCTTAATCGCTTCATTTTTTGAAGCGATTGTACACCCTAATCGCTTCAATGTCAAGCGTTGTCCGAATCACATTTTTATATTGGTTGACTTTTGCCCGCACCCGCCAATTGCCTTCACTCATAAATTCATACTTATCATGAAAGCAAATTAATTACCTGTCCCATTTTTCTTTCCTTGAAATGAAAAAAATGGCAAATTTCAGCCAAACCGAAAAATCTCGGCAAGGACGGAAGCTTGCACAAAACTTAATTGGACGAAACTCATGATTTCCAGAGTGGGGATTTTAATAAAAATTTGGTTCTATAAAATAAATTTGAGTTCAAATTCACTTGCCTCGAGAATAGCCTGAAAACGACTACCGTTAAT